>JAKQSH010000316.1 GCA_029570245.1 Deltaproteobacteria bacterium
ACCCTCGAAGCGGAAAAACCATAAATATCCAGCAGCTATGCGGGTTCGGGCGATCCCGCGAGGCAGTTAAACAAAAAGCCCACCAAAGTTGGTGGGCTGAATAGTTTGGCTCCCCAGCACGGGATTGAACCGCGGACCTAGTGGTTAACAGCCACCCGCTCTGCCGCTGAGCTACTGGGGAACACTTGTTGCGTCCTGTAAAGAACTAGAAAGAAATCAGTTTCTTTCTGTCGAACGGATCGAAAACATACACTCACTCGAACAATTTGTCAAGAAATTCCAGCAAGAAAAAATGTGCGGTCTTCTATGTTTCAACATGTTGATATCCTGTCGCAAGTCTGTATAGTTGCAGCTGCATCGTCTGGATGTTTTGCGCTCTGAAAGGAAATTTTGCAGGGAAGGGTTATTTTAAATGCATATGCTGTCCGATAAAATCAGGGTTGGAATCTGCGGGGCGGGAAATATCGTTCATACCCATTGTGATACGATGAGGCGTTTTGATCACATTGATGTTATCGCCGTTTCCAGCCGCAGCGGAGAGCAGGCGCTTTCCATTGCTTCAAAATTCGGCATAAAAAATGCCTATGACGATCATCGCCGAATTTTCGACAACTCAGACGTTGACCTTGTTCTTGTTACATGTCCGAATTATCAGCATTTCGAGTTGTCCATGCAGGCTATTGCGGCAGGAAAGCATGTAATGGTCGAAAAACCGTTGGCAATGACCGTTGAACAGGGCAAGGCCATGGTGGAGGCGGCCGACAAAGCCGGCGTTCTTCTCCTGTATGCGGAAAATCTGCCGTTCGCCCCCAAGTTTGAGAAACTGGCCGAAATGGCAGGGCAGGGCGCTTTCGGAGAAATTTACATGCTGCGCCAGATCGAAAGGCATGCCGGACCTCATTCTCCTTGGTTTTTTCAGAAAGAATGCGCTGGTGGAGGTGCACTGATGGATTTGGGGTGTCATTCCATTTCGGTGCTTCTGGAAATAATGAAAGGCAGAAATGTTATGGATGTCGGTGCTGTCGTAAGAACGTTCAGACACAAGCATGGCGACGTTGAAGATTTTATCATTCTGCAGATGGCTTTTGATAATGGTGCCATTGGAATCGTTGAAAGCAACTGGTGCCATCTTGGCGGTATGGATTCAATTACGGAGGTCTTCGGGTCTGAAGGTCAGGGGTATGCTGACCTTATGAAAGGTTCCGGTCTTGAAACATACATCGAAAAAGAATGGAGTATACGCGGACGCGATGCCAGCGGCTGGCGAAAACCGGTTTATGATGCTCTTTACGAATTCGGTTATGTCGGTCAGATGCAGGCCATGTCTGACTGCCTGTTTAAAGGCACGGCTCCACGTCAGTCCGGTCGCGATGGCCTGCGTGTTCTGGAAATAATGTCTTCTGCATACAAGGCAGCTGAAATGCGCAAAAGCATCTGACTGTCCGCTATTATTTCACAACAGCCAGCGGACTGTAACGGCCGATGGACTTGTTCAGCTTCAGAACAGCCAGTTGATATTGCAGACGTTCAATTACAAGATTCATTTCAGCCTGAGATAAAGTTGTGTTTGCGTCAAGAACGTCGAGACTGGTGGCAAGTCCCTGCTCGTAGCGTTTTTTTACCTGAGTATGGTTGTCTTCAGCAAGAATCAGCTGTTTGTCGGCAAGTTCCAGGTTTCTTCTGTGTCTTTCGAGCTCAAGTTGGGCGGTTTCAACTTCTTCTTTTATGTCTAGTTTCATCTGGTTCAGATTATTAGTGATCTGCCTTATCTGCGAACTGCGCTCGTATATTTCTGCAATTCTCGAACCGCCATCAAACAACGACCAGCGTGCTCCAAAAATCAGGCGCCAGGAAGTGTTGTCACCACTGTATCCTGTAGCTGAGTTCCAAGCGTAATTATATGTGGCGTCGAATGCCGGGACATATTCAAGCCATGTGGCAAGACGCGAACGTTCGGCTACTTCGAGCTGCAGACGAGTCGCCTTAAGATCGGCTCGATCCGACAGCGCCATATCCTGCAGTTCGTCAAGCGGGGCATCTGCCGGCTGTGGTTCCTGCGCGGGCGCGATTTCAAAATCGTTATCTATTCCGGTAAGATATGCCAGAGCGGTCTTCGCGATTTTAAGAGAATCTTTTGCGTTGTCAAGGGTCTCCTGGGTTTTAAGTTGCTCAATCTCTGCTCTCAGAACTTCAATTTCCACAGCGGCTCCCACATCTTTACGTTTGCGCGCCTGATCCAGAAACGCCTGGGCGTTTTCGAGATCACGCTCAGCCACCTTTACTGATTCCATGGCTGAAAGAACCGTGTAATAAGTCTGTGTTACGGCAAAGAGCAGCTCATTGCGAGTGTGCTGTCCGCTGTAAATCGAAGCCTGATGGCTGTCGTATGAATTGCAGATTGTCGGAATGGAAACAGGATTTATCAGTGCCATATTTGCTGTAATACCGAGGCTTTTGTCCCAGCGTTCCTGTATTACACGCTCCTGTGCCGGTGCTGTCGGTATCGGGTCCGGCGGCGTCTGCCCAAGTGCATTTGCAACGGCTTCGTTAATGGCGTTTTTAATCATCGTTTCGGTGTCGCCGGTACCCTGCATTTTTATTTCCTGATCGTTCAGCGTGAGGGAACCGGTTGCACTAAGGTTGGGCATCAGCAGCGACCAGGCTTTGTATCGTTGCAGATCGGCCTGATGGACGACTTCTTTCACATTTCTGATGTTGTAGTTGTTTTCAAGCGCCAGACGATGAGCCTGCTCCAGAGTGATTCTCTGTGCGGCAAAGATATTGAAAGAAAAGAACAGGTTCAATGTAATGACTGCTGACATCAGTATTTTTATTACCGGCATCTTTACCTGCCTTGTTTGCGTTAAGCTAGCTCTTTGCATAGAAGAATAAAAGCGTTGTTGCCTGAAATTGTTGGTTTCCCGTTTTCTTTGAAGCCGTTTGAAAAAAAGAAAGTTCGAGCTCCGACGCTTGAATTGATTCTGATCGTTTTTATGGATGCTTCGTTCGCTGCTTTCTGTATTTCCGAAATCAGCTTTTTTCCAAGTCCCTGACGTCTGAATTCCGCTGCGACGGCGATGAATTTTATATTCGCATACCCATTTTCGAAAGAAAAACACGAAATCGCCACCGGACGCTCTTCTGAAAAGATCACCAGGCAATCACTGTTTTGACTGATTTCCTGAAAGCTTGTTTCAGAGAAAAGCGATTTTTCCATAATGAAGACTTTTCTGAAAAGCTCCTCGGCAGCCAGACGCTCTTGAGGCGTTTCAACTTTTCTGATTTCGTAACGTTCCATGAAACGAACTTCCGTCAATACTGGAAAAGGCAAATTTAACTGCCGACTACATATTTTTATCCATCTCTCAGGCCGAGCGCCAGCGGTTCTGCTGTTTTTTCGTTCACAGAATGTGAGAAGTCACAGTTTCGTTATTCGGCAGCTTCTTCTGAAAGTTTGTATTCGATAAGAAAAGCAACGGCTTCAGGCAGCGTTTCAGGTGTGTAGCCCAGGAAACTTGCCACCATACGACGTGCGCCGTCTTCATCGAATGCGCCACCGCCGACAGTTACGACAGCCTGGATGACCGATTCGATAGAAATCATTCCGGTGATCTGAACGTTACTGTCTGAATTCTGCAACGCAGCATTGCCATCGAATATTGTTATGGTGGAAACGACTGCTTCATCGCTTTTACTTATAATCGGAACATAGAGGTATTCCGATGAGCCGTCGAAGAGCTTGTCGCTTTCATTCATCGTCAGCTCAGTAAAGCGCCCCGGCAGAACATAATTGCCGTGGCTGGCGGTATAAGCGAGCACCGGCTTGTTTTCTCCGGCAAAACCGAAAACCAGGCCGGGCATGACCGATTCCACAATGCTCATTCCGTCGGGATTGACAATTTTTCCACTGAAACCAGTAATGATTTTTTCGCTCAGAACGGCAATTTCGGTGGAGTATTCAAAGTCTTCACCGTTGTTGTCGGCGGTAATCTCAAGCTGGTAAATGCCGGGGGCGGAATACTGGTGAGTGATGCTGTTGCCGCTGTCGCTTTCTCCATCTCCGAAATTCACCTGAACATTTGAAAGTGCCGGATCGACGATTTCAAGCTCAAGAGCTTCCTCCGGTATCAGGACAACGTCTTTAATCGTCAGTGATTTGTCGGTTGCAAGAATTACTTCTTCGGCAAGCCTGTCGATGCGCGTCCAATAATAAGCCGTGTGAGTGCGGCAATGCACGCGGAACGGGTAGGTTGACCAGTTGTCGTCGGCATTGCATTCTTCTCCGCCACCGATGGCGCGTTCGATCGGCTTGTAACGGAAAGATTCTTCACGGCGATGTATTGTTTCCAGAGCCGATTCTGTAGTTTTTCTGGCTTCGGACAGCATTTCTTTCGCCTGAGCATTCAGGTCTTCGGACAGCTCAAGCTGGGCCTTGCGGAAATAAACCAGCGAACCATAAACCATGTATTGATGGCGTGCGCGCAGACCGTTTATCTGTACAGAATCGTAAATTTCATCGAACCACGTTCTGCCGTCTTCCGGTACAAGCTGTGCCGCATCGTCAAGCTGGGCAACAAGCGTGTTGTAATTCCGTTCCATCTGCTGAAGCTCGGCGCCTTCTGTGGCTATCCATGAATCCACTTCTTCGGCTGTCCAGCTCATTATTTTTGTTGGAGAAGGCGGCAGCGGGTGGAAAACTACTCCAACAGATGCAGCTGCTTCCGTTTCCGGGTCGGTTCCGACCAGATAGCGCAGAATGTTGCCGTAAATCATTTCGTTTTCCTGTTGCAATATGAGGTTTTCCATAACCTCCTGAACTTCTGCGGCGGCCGGGCCCATCGGGTATGTAATATCTGCCAGGCAATCCGTATAGCGGTAATTCACATCCATTGAAAGGCGCAAAGAGCAGTATTCATTCTGCCAGTATCCCCATTCGTGACCGGTTCCGAAGCTGCGGTGACCGATAAGCTTGCCTTCCAGCATATGCTTTATGCCCTGTATATCGCGGTCGCGGGCTTCAATTGTAATTGGCAGATACAGCGGAATCTGGTTGTCGAAAGTCAGCCACCAAGCCGCTTCCGGGAAATACCACAGGTTACGTTTCTGGTATTCGCTTTCCATAAAATCGTACATGAACTGGAAACTCTCGTTTCCGTACATAGGAGCCGGTCTGAAAAGATCGTAGAACATCAGCGTATGGCATTTTACGCCCAGGTTTTCCGGCGCGAATTTCGGCAGATCGTAATAGCGTACACCGTAATGCTCGGTGGGTTCGCCGTAAGTTCCGTGGTTTGTAGTAAGAACTTCCACGCCGGGATAATTCTCGGCGATATAATTGGAAATCAGCTCCATCTGATGCACGACCAGTTCATCGTCCATTTCAGTGAATTCAGTCGGATTGAAGCTGAAACTGAAGAAATCCGGATAATTAGCCGGATCGTCGCCCATTCGTTCATCTATGGCATCCGTTATCTGCTGGTCGGCTGGGCGCGGATCGTCCGGGTTTATGAGTCCTGTGCTGCCCTGTTGCTGTCCATAAAGAGAAAATCCGGCGCTGGTCGGAAATCCCTTGTCTATTCCGTACGTTTCGTAGCCGGCAATTCCAACGCCTCCCTGGCCTTCTGATGCACCGTTTTTCACCTGCCAGTCGATGTAGTTCAGTGCATCCTGAAGATATTCTTCCTTGCCGTATTCGAACGCATCTCCAAGTTCCAGCGGGTGTGTCAGATGCAGACTGACTGAGCGATATTTGAAATCAGGAGTGTGTTCACGGCTGATCGGTTCTGCCGGGCGCTTTAGGCTCTGAG
>JAKQSH010000226.1 GCA_029570245.1 Deltaproteobacteria bacterium
GTTATGAAGGCCGGAACTACGATATGCATCGGAATATCCAGCGCAGTTTTGGGTTTGGCCGCCCCGGCGGCGTTAAGAAAAACACCCAGGTCTTTTTCGCGCGTCTGGCTCAGCATGAATTTCTTGAGCGGTTCCGAAGCGTTATCCAGGGCCTGCTCCAGACCGATCTGTTCGTTCATAAAAGGTTGCAGCGCATTGTCGTTTATCTGAACAAAAGCCGGCCTCATTACAAAGAGTGTAAGGAAGAGAGATAAACCTATGAGTATCTGAGATGGCGGCATGTATTGCGTACCAAGCGCTTGCCGCAGAAAAAACATCACTATGACTATGCGAGTGAAAGCCGTCATGGTGATGAGCAGCGCAGGCGCCATGGTGAGAATGGTAAGGATAATCAGAATTCGCATGGCACCGACGACTTCGCCGGGCTTGGAGCCGTCCTGCATTTCGATTGAAATTTTCGGAATTGCTATCCCGCCGCTCTGCCCGGACTGAGTTTGAGCCTGAGCCTCGCTTTCAAAGCAGCAGCTCAGCACCACCAGAATGGAAAGCGCAACGGAAATCAGAGTCAGCGTAAATTTCTGTCTCATATCTTAATCCAAACGTTTGCGCAGGTTTTTAAGGCGTTGCGCCATGCCGGGAATGGATTGCCCGGCATGAACATCGGCGTCAGGCACCGTCTTGCCGCTTTTGGCTGTTTCGGCCCCAGATGCGGATTTGTTTCCTCCGAAGAAAGACGGTCTGGCTCCATCCTGAGCGCGTCGCCTGTTATCAGTAGAAGAGTCAGGCTTGAGCGAGGTTTTCTGTTTAATCCTGGATTCCGGTTTTATGACCGGAACGCTTCTGGACATATCCGGCACAAGCTTGCTCAGATCGGAGTTTTCATCCTGCTGATCGTCAAGCTGCGCCAGAAGACGCGTATCGCTGCCGTTGGAACTGATAAGAAAACGACGCCCTTCTATTTCAACCATCATCAGATTCTGTGAATCGTCGATTTTTTGGGTCGAAAGTACTTTCATGGGCTTATCAAGATTAAGATTAGGCAGAAGTTTTCCACTGAGGCTGAATCTGCGATACAGAAACCAGATAGCCGCAAGTAGAAAAACAGCTCCGGCCATCCAGTAAAGAGAAGTCAAATCCGGCAGGTTTTTACCGACACCCGCCATTACGGCTTCTTCTTCATCGGCTTCGGAATCGCCATCAGGGACTTCCGTTAACTGCGGATCGTTTCCGGCAGTGGTGAATCCGAACAGATTGAGAAGCGTTTTATCCTTTTTTTCGTCAAAACTGATCGAATCGCCGCCGTTTTCGGCATTTTTATTAAGCCCGTCAAGAATACATTTAACGTCATCAACCTTTTCTGACTCATCCGACGAATCACCGTCAGATTGCTTCGCCACAGCCATTTCCTGTGCGGCGACATTTCCCCCGTCGCGATCAGGAGATGAACCGACTTCTTCTTTAGAGTTCACATTCTCCGCGTCAGATTTTGAATTTTCCTGGGTAGTTACAGGAGCGGTATTGTTCTTTTTTTCTTCTGCGGCCTTTTTTTCGGCGGCGGTCGGTCTTCCGGCCTTACGGTCGGCCACTGCGGCCATAATAACAGCCTGATCCAGACGCAGAGTTATTTCCGACGATCCCTGTTCGATCTTCAGACCTTCGTTGATGTTTTTTATGATCTCCTTGAAATGCAGGCGCAGCTTCACTTTTGAATTGCCCGCCGGAGTCGCTGAAATGCTGTTGATGAGTTTCGAACCGCGCGGACGGACGCTGATCGGCTTGCCGTCTTTGAGTTCCGTATTTTCCAGCACGGCATCTATGACGTACTTCTGTGTCGTCAGGTGCCCAAGTGCCTGATAAGCGTTGCCTTCGAGTCTGATTTTCACTTCGGTGAAATTCTCGTCACCAGTAAGATCAATAGCCGACAGCAACCTCATCTGCGGCTCGGCATAAGCGCCGTTAGCCAGCAGAACGAGCAGAGCAAGCACCGTCAGCACGATGCGGGTCTTCATAAGCCGATCCTTTCCCGCAGCTGTCAGCCGCCCAGCTGTTCGATTCTTTCGCGCGGACTGATAATATCGGTAAGACGAACACCGAACTTATCGTGCAGAACCACGACTTCGCCGCGCGCCACCAGACGACCGTTAACCATTACGTCCAGAGGTTCACCGGCCAGCTTGGTAAGTTCGATTACAGAACCCTGACCCAGGCGCAGCAGATCGGCGATGGCCATTTTAGTGCGTCCCAGCTCGACAGAGATTTCGAGCGGAATATCCAGAATCATGTCGATATTGCGCTCGCCTGCAGCGTCCATACGCGACTGTTCGGCCATGGAATTGATTATGCTTTCGTCGCTCATGCCGCCGCTGTTGTTATTGTCATTGCCTATCATTGCATCCTCCCCTTACTCTATTCGGGAATCTTGGTGTCTTTTATTTTCAGCGCCAAGTTACCACGGTGAACAACCGGATAACCCAGCATCTTGGGAACGTTTTCAACTCTCAAAACAAGCGGCTCCGTAGACGGAGAATTGAGTTGCAGCACGTCTCCGACCCTCAGGTCGCGCAACTCTTCAATGGTTATGGCCGCCCTGCCAAGCTCAACAGAAAGATCGACATTGGTCTTCATCAGCTGATCCTGCAGACGAGTCATCCAGGTTGTGTCCATTTCGACCTCTTCGCCATGGCTCGAAACTGACAGCCTGGCCTTTATTGGTTCGATCATCGAATACGGGATAACGATGTTGAAAGAACCGAAAACGTTTTCGAATTCAACCGTGAAATA
>JAKQSH010000365.1 GCA_029570245.1 Deltaproteobacteria bacterium
CGATGGCGACGACACGCCCGATGGCGACGACACGCCCGATGGCGACGACACACCCGACGGCGACGACACACCCGATGGCGACGACACACCCGACGGCGACGACACACCCGACGGCGACGACACACCAGATGGCGACGACACACCCGACGGCGACGAAGAACCTCATTTCGACCTGATGAACGCCTGGCATGTTCCGAGCGAGGAAGAACCCCCGACCGTCAATATGCGCAACCCGCTTGAGCCTGAAATCGGTGGAGACGTTTACATTTATGTCGGAGCGTATCCGCAGGGCAGCATCTGGGCGGCGACTCTTTACTGGCGAGCCGTGGGTGATCGTACCTGGAACAGCGAAAGCTTCGATTTCGACTCCAACAACGGCAATAACGAATACTGGGTTGCCATGATGACGCTTGACGAAAGCGGCGACGATATCGAATACTATATACTGGTCGAAGGCGATCCTGACCGGGTTGACGACACTTACGTTTACGGCAGTGATATCAGCACCGAAAAAAGCGGTCTCGAAAGCGACGCGCTGGCCGATCCTTACACTTTTACTCCGACGGAAGCCGTTGACGGCGATGTGATTGACGGCGATGAAGTGGTGGATGGCGACGACTCTGTTGACGGCGACAGCGAACTGCCGCTGATTAACACCTGGCACATCCCGCAGGCTTCCGAACCTCCAAGCGTAACCATGCGCAATCCGGTGACTCCTGCCGCCGACGAAGAAGTTTACATCTACATCGGCGCTTATCCGCAGGGCAGCATTCATTATGCAACGCTCAAGTGGAAATACGCCGACGAAGAAAGCTGGAACAGTGCTGCGCTGGCCTGGGATTCGAACAACGGCAACAATGAGTATTTCAGAACTTCATTCACTCTGGAAGGCAAACCGGGAGCCGTAAATTATTACATCGCAGTCGATGGCGCAGCCGGAGCATATGCAACAACATATATATATGGAACAAACGGTGTTTCGATGAGCACCGGCGACGAAGCCGGAGCCGCCGCCAATCCCTTCAGCTTTACGCCGCAGTCCGACATTGACGGCGACGCGGAGCCGGAAGTGGAAATTGAACCGGAAGAAGAGTCCGAACTGCTGGTAAGCTGGCATGTGCCGGGCAATGTCGAATTCGGCAGCGTCAACATGCGCAACCCGCTTGACCCGGAAAGCGGCGATCTGGTTGTAATATACGTCGGTGCCTGGCCCAAAGGCAGCTTATGGAGCGGCAAGCTGGTGTGGCGGACCGTTGCTGACCGTTCATGGAAGCAGATCGCTCTGGACTACACAACCAGCACGGATTCGAACGATTACTACGAGGCGGCCATCCAGCTGGACGCCTCCGGCAGTGAAATCGAATACTATGTATCAGTCGAAGGCGACCCGGCCACTACGCTTACAACTTATATATATGGCAACGACGACGCATCGTACACTACTGCCGATGAAG
This sequence comes from Deltaproteobacteria bacterium, assembly GCA_029570245.1. Classification (GTDB taxonomy): domain Bacteria; phylum Myxococcota_A; class SURF-8; order SURF-8; family SURF-8; genus JAKQSH01. The sequence goes on from JAKQSH010000365.1 coordinate 1,455, forward strand.
TCGAAGCGGCAGGAAAAGCCTTCAGTTTTATTCCGACGCCGGTAAGCGACGGCGATGTTGACGGTGATGACGACTCGGTAGTTGATGGCGATGACGACAGCGGTCTGCCGCTTATGACGGTCTGGCATATTCCAACAAACAGCGAACCCAGCGGAACCACCATGCGCAATCCTGTCAATCCGGCAGAGGGCGAAGACATCGCCGTGTACCTCGGAGGATATCCTCAGCACACTATTTTCAGCGCCAAACTGTATTGGAAGTACGAGGGCGATACGGAGTGGCAGGAAACATCCTTTGCCTGGTTCGGCGACGGCGGAAACAACGAATACTTCAGGGCCATCATAGAAAAAGCAACCGCCGGGCAGCTTTATTATTACATCGCTGCAGAAGGCGAGCCGTCGCAGTATTCAAGCACGTATGTCTACGGAACTAACGGCAGCAGCGAAAAAACAGCCGATCAGTCGGAAGCGGCAGCGGCACCCTACAAATTAAACGTCGAAGTCTCTTATTCTCTGCTCAATGTTTGGCACATCCCGGCCAACAACGAGCCGCCCAGCGTCACCATGCGCAATCCGTTGAACCCCGGAACATCGGCCACCGTATATTTCTACGTCGGTGCATATCCTTACAACGACAGCATCTGGAGCGGTCAGATAAAATACCGTTTCGGCACTTCCGGCGACTGGAGCAGCTCCACGCTGAACTGGGACAGCAACAACGGAAGCAACGCCTACTGGAAGGCTACGGTCGTAATGCCGTCTTCGGCGGCGACTGTGCAGTATTATGCGGTTCTCAACGGTGGTCCGGCTTACGACACGACATATGTTTATAACAATAACGCCAAAAGCGGCAACGAAGGCGCTGCCGCAGCCGAACCATATTCTTTTGCAGTTTCGAAATAAGACGATCATCCGGCTGTAAGAAAAGAAAAACACTATCAGCGCAAACCGGAAAAGCCGATCCGGCCCGGTTTGCGAATTCGGCAAATGATTTCATACCTGACAACAATCTACAGGCGCTGGTTCACACCCAGCATCGAAAAGGACGATCTGCTCCCGCTGAGGAGGCAACTGGCTTTTCAGAACTACCGGCGCATGCGTATTCTGGCCGTCTTTATGGCCGTCATAATGGCGGTTTTTCTGGTGGTGGACATTTTTGTAATCAACCATTACAGAAACGAACGCATTGTCGATTTTATGATTCTGCTGATGGCCGACAGGCTGCTGATAATAGGCGCATCGACGTTTTTTGCACTTCTGACCGGAAAAGCCGAAAATGCGGAAAAACTGAAACCTTCACAGTATAAAGCCGCCATGATTTACCTTTTCTTCATTTTCAACTGCATGGCGCTGATTTCGGTTTTCCTTATTCCGCTCAAGCCGGGTATGGGCGCCTTTATGATGGCGATAATTGTACTGACGGCGCTTTTCCGCCTGCCGGGAAAGATCAGCTTTGCGCTGTTTCTCCCGACTATGGTTATGGTGATTATTGCGATTGTTTGTGTTCAGGAAAATTACCTTCTGAAGTCTTCCGATATTCTTACTGTAATCCTGATGTCTGCCTGTGGTATTGTTACGATGAGGATTCTCTATTGCGACTGGCTGCGCAACGAGTTCAACCAACGGCTGCTGGAAAGGCAGAACATAGAACTGTCGCACAAAAACCTGCTTCTTTCAGAGAACAGGCAGGATTACGGCGATGCTTATTATTTCGACAGTCAGACCGGTATCCCAAACCGGATTCGCTTCATGGAGCTTTTCAAGGTGGAGTGGAAACGTGCGCAGCGTGAAAAAAAGCCGATAAGCATAATTGTTGCAGATATCGAACAATTCTCGTCACTTAACGCCCGGATGGGCAGAAAAACAGGTGATGAATACCTGGAAAAAACAGCGGGAGCACTGAAAACATCTGTCATGCGGCCCGGTGATGTTGTGGCGCGCTTCGGTGACGACGAATTCATAATCATGCTGCCCGACACCGGCGAAAGAGGCGCAGCGACGGTCGCCGAACGCATGAACAGATCGGTTGAGTCGCTTTCTTTGGCTCATCCGACATCGGAATGCGGAATTCTGAAAATAACAATCGGCCATGTTTCGATTACGCCGGATCAGAACGGCAAGCCCGAAGACGCAGTACGTCTGGCCTTCAATGCATTATGGCCGCAGGAACAGTAATGGTCTGAAAAGACTTGAATCTGACGGTATTTAAGCGGCTGTTTTAAACGGCTTTTCTTAAGAATTTTCTTCTCTGTTGATGAATTCGTAAACGACTTCAGCGAACTTCTGGGGGCAGTCCATAAAAGGCCAGTGGCCGGACGGAGAAAGCTTAACCGTCTCAACTCCGGCCTGCTCCAGCAGATCGAGGCTGCGTTTGTCGGCTCCTCCGGGATGTCCGGCTATATAAATGTGAGGTTTTCCGCACTTTTTGAGGTCTTCGGCCAGATGCTCGCTTTTCGAGTAGGCCACCAGTTCCAGCGACTGTTTATAAAACGTCGCGACATCGCACATCCGCAGACTTGCATAGTATCCTCTGAAAGCCTGCCCCGACACGGCTTCGGAATTTGAGCCGGAAAAATATATTTTATCCAGCATTTCCGGGAAATTGCGCTGTGCGAACTCCTCCAGGTCAACTCCAACCGCCTTGCCGGAATAAGAGCAGTCCTTCAGCGACTTGTTGCCGTCTATGTCGATAAGACGGCTTACCAGTTCCGGGTGGTTGCGGGTAAGGATAAGGCCGACGACAGCGCCCAGCGAATGACCGGCGATTGTTACCTGTTTTACGTTTCTGCTTTTCAGCCATGCAGCAAGGCAGCCGGCGCTTTCTTCGATGCTAAGCGGCTGTTCTGGATGCAGGCTGCGGCCATAACCCGGCATATCCGGTATTAGGTGCCGGAAAGACGAAAAAAGTTCGTGGTGTGCTGTTTTTTCAAAGCACAGCCCGGATTCGCCCAGGCCATGAATCCATAGAATGCATTTTTCAGCCCATGGATTAAGCTCACGAACGAACATCCCGTTTTCGCAACTCTGCCTGAATCTGAAATCCTGCATAAACAAACCACTCCGGGAAATCAATTACTTACAATCCGGTCAGCATGGGCGGCGGCTTAAACGGCCTGCCCGGAATTCTGCTGCACCGCAGTATATATCTTCTTTTCTATGAAAAGGTCAAGCAGCACTCTGTCGATTTTTCCTTCGTCAGCCATGGAATTCAGAATGCGCAGAGCGACTTCAGGGGGAGCCGCTTTTTTGTAGGGGCGGTCTGTGGCGGTAAGGGCGTCATAAATATCGGCAATGGTCATCATGCGGGCCTGAATAGGAATCTCGTCTTTGTACAAGCGGCGCGGATAACCGGTGCGGTCGATGAATTCGTGATGAGAATATGCAATTTCCGGGACGTTGCGCAGTTCTTTCGTCCAGGGAATTTCCTTCAGGAAAATATAACTGAAAGTGGAATGCTCGCGAATCTGCTGCACTTCTTCCCAGCTTAAATTTCCGCGCTGAATGGCCAGAATGTCGGCTTCATCCTGCGTAATCAGGCGCAGACCGCCGGGACTTTCGGGTAGGTATTCGTATTCGGCGATTTCTTTCAGTCTGGCTGGAGTATCGCCTTCGAGAATGCGCGGAATATTGCATTGCCAGATGAATTCGAGGTCGCTCTCAAGCGCCTGAATTCGGTTTCTGAACTCGGTTTCGATGGCGTCTTTTTCTCGTTCGTACTCGTTTGGTCTTTCCAGCAGCAGCCGGTTTATGCGCTTGTATTTTTCCAGTTCAAGCAGACTGCGGATTCTGTCACCGCGACTGCGGATTGTGGTTTCCTGCTCTGGATACAGTTTTTTCTCTTTTACCAGAATATTTTCACGTACCCCGACCTTGCCGAAGTCGTGCAGAAGACCGGCATAGCGTATTTCGCGAATATCTTCTTCCGAAAAATGCATGGCTGCCAGTTCGCCGCTGTCTACCTTATCGACAGCTTCAGCCAGTTTCACGGTAAGTTCAGAAACACGCAGGCTGTGGCCGGATGTGGTAGGGTCGCGTGATTCGATGGCGGTTACGGAAGCCTGTACGAATCCTTCGAAAAGCTGCTGTATGGATTCGTAAAGCATGTTTTTTTCAAGGGTTACCGCTGCGTGAGAGGCCAGCGAATTGACCATGCGGATGGAACGCTCGTCGAAAGGAATAACTTCTACAAGCGCCGTCAACGGATCGGAAAGCAGCACGTTGAAGTTACGCTTGCGGTTGATGAGTTGCAGAACTCCCACGACTTCTTCCTTGAGGTTTTTCAAGGGAACTGCCAGCATTGTTATGGTTCGATAGTTGTTTTTCTTGTCGATCCAGCGATGATGCGAATATGGCGCAGTCTCGTCTATGTCGTAGGCGTCATTGATGATAAGCGGCTTTTCGGTGATGGCGGCGTAACCGGCCAATGACCACTCATCAAGCGGCATGACGAACTCTTTGAGCTGCAGCGGAATGGAATCGTTCTGCAACATTTTGAAACGCAGGCGCCGCTGCCGGTTATGCTCTTCAACCAGGTAAAGAGAGCCGGCGTCGCAGCTGGTGATTTCGCGGGCTTTGGTAAGAATAAGTTCAAGCAGTTCGTCGGTGTCTTTCATGCTCGACAGCAGAACGCCGATCCAGGTCAGCTCTTCCAGGTCGCGCTGTGTAAGACGGCTCTGCTCCTGCATGAGAAGCATGTCTATGGAATTGTTGATGAATGTATAAAGCAGGCGCTGCTCTTCTCGCTTTTCGAGGTGCGGCAGTATGCACTGCACCAGAGATTTTTCGAACTGCGGCATGGGGCTGCCGGGCCTGGCGTCGGTAATTATTATGCGCAATCCGCTTGGACGCAATTTCTCGATTACATCCTCCGACAGTCCCAGAAGCTCTTCAGGGCTGCCTATTACGATGGCCGGATGTTCAGAAGTTTTTAAAGACTGAAGCTCGCGGAAATTTCTGATTTCCACGTCGTTTCTGAAACGCCAGCCCGAAAGGTTGACTGTTGATGCTGTGTACAGACGGATTAACATGATTCCTTCACAGATCAGCAAAATAATGGTAAAAGATATCATGTAAATAGACTCTTTCCAATAGAATTTGGCCGCAGTCGGAATATTTAAGATTTATCAAAGATGTAATTGCCAAATATCAGTTTATCTGGTAAAGATTCACGCAAGGCTGCGCTTTTGCGGCTTGTATTAAGGAGAGTCTTCTGATGTATTGCAGGTCCTGGGCCGTCTCCGATGTGGGCATGAAGCGTGACCACAACGAAGACAGCTATATGGCAGACGATTGTTTGGGACTGTTCGTAGTTGCGGACGGAATGGGCGGCCATCTGGCCGGCGAGACCGCTTCGGCTACGGCGGTTGAAGTCGTCGAACAGGAGATTCGCAGTTGTTTCGATTCGCCGGATGTCGGCGGCAAATGCGGCGGAACGCGCCTTTTGTTTGCTGCAACGGATGACGCAATTGAAAACATGCTTAAGCGGGCGATGCAGATGGCGTCGTCCGAAATACTTGAAAAGTCGCTCGAAAACTATGAACTGAAAGGCATGGGCACCACCTGTTCGCTGCTGTTTTTCAACGGTGGCAAAGCCTGGTTCGCCCATGTAGGAGACAGCCGCATTTATCGCATATCATCCGATGGCGTTGCACGCCTCACCACCGATCATTCGCTGGTGCAGGAACAGCTTGACGCCGGGCTGATTTCGCAGGAAGATGCCGAAACTTCGACGCTTAAGAATATCATCACGCGTTCGATAGGTTTCGAAGCGGATGTGGAAGTCGATTGCAGACAGATCGACTGGCGGTCCGGTGACGCTTTTATTTTATGTTCGGACGGTCTGACGAACTTCGTTACCGAACGCGAAATAAAGGAAATAGTCACTCGCAAAGATGAAGAAACGGCAATGGATTTTCTCGTCAGGCTGGCCAACCAGCGCGGCGGGGACGATAATATAACAGTGATTTTAGTCAGGGTTTTTGACGGCGAGCGCCCTGCAGAAGAGGCCTCGCAGAAACAACAGGAGGAGTAACTGCAATGGTTAAGGCCAAGACCAAAGGGGCAGGCATGAAGAAGACCCCGATCCAGATGGTAAAGGAAAAGTTCGGTTCAAAAGACGAACTGGTGAAGATTCTGGTCGGAAAACTTGAGCGCAAGAAAGACGAGAGCAAGGACGATTTCGAAAAGCGTCTCAAGAAAGTTCCAGCCGAAAAGCTTATGAAGCTCAACGTTCAGGCTGACGAAGTAGCCGCTCTTGGCGGTCGTCAGTTCCTTATCAACTCGCTGCACGATTTCTATTCGAAGGGCAGCAAGGAAGACAAGGACTTCAAAGCCGGACTTGAAAAGCGTCGCACCACCGGCAGTCTGCTGGACGAATACAAGGCGATCCAGAAGCGCCGCAGAAACGCCGCGAAGTAAGCACCCGTAAACATCGAACCCCGGCGCGCAACCGGGGTTCGTTACATACGAAAGGCTGCCATGACGACCGAAGCTCTTCGCTACGAGGAGGGCAGGCTTGTCCTGCTGGACGTGCGCAGGCTTCCTCTTGAGGAAGCAGAGCTGGTGTGCAGCGATTATTTACAGGTGGCTGAAGCCATTCGCACCCTGGCGGTGCGCGGGGCTCCGGCTATTGGTATAGCTGC
>JAKQSH010000366.1 GCA_029570245.1 Deltaproteobacteria bacterium
GCCTTGTAATCTTTTATGGAGTCCATGCGTTTTTCGCGGTCATCCAGCGCCAGATATTCGCGCGTGTAACCGCTGGAGCCGCGCACGTTCGGGGCCAGCATGCCGATGCCGCGTTTCAGAAAATACTGCACGTTGCGCACGAAACCGGGACGGAACTGTCCTTCGGGGCCGCCGTGGGCGTAAACGATGTAGGGCATGGGCGCTTTGTCGTTGCCGGCCGGACGATACAGAAAAGCCGGTATCTGCCGCCCGTCGAAACTGGGATACGAAACCAGTTCCGGCCTGACGAACTCCGTCGGATCGACTCTGCCGTAGCCGAGCCTAGTATGCCGCTCAATTGCGCCGTTGTCTAGCCGCGCACTGTATACGTCGGTGGTCTGCACCGGGTCGGCATAAACGAAATAAACTCTGCCGAGTGCAAAATACAGCTGACTGATGAGGCCCGAACCGGGGTCGGGGCGCTGCGTGATTCTGAAACTGCGACTGTCGAACAGCACCAGGCGGCTGACTCCGTTTTCATTATATATATAAGCGCCCGTGTCCGAGGTGTCGTCCAGCTCGAAGTCTTCGATGGGCCAGTTTTCCGGCGATACGCGGCGGCTCTGTCCGCTCTGCAAATCCATTCTGAAAAGCGTCTGAAAATCGAGGCCGTCGTCGGTGAGATAATAAACGCCGCCATCCGGCGAGAAACGCGCGCCGCCATAAAAACCGTCTGTGCGATCTGCCGGAGAAAGCCGCCGTTCCTGTCCGTCGGCCAGATTCAGCATATGGATGTCGGCCAGATTTCCGCCCAGATAACGGGTGTACAGAACGCGGCCATCGCGCACGTCCGTAATCCAGGTGTAACCGGACATTTCTTTTATCAGGCGTTTTGAATTCTGCTGCGGACAGTATTCGTAAATGTCGAAGTCACGCCCGTTGCGCGCCGTGGAACGGTAGAGCAGACAGAACTGACCATTGTTGTCATACCATACGGGGTTATCGGCCCGCGCTTCAGGCCCGCTGTCGAAAGGCAGAGCTGCCGAAGACGCCGTGAGGTCTTTTATATAAAGGTTGAATTGCTCGTCGCCTCCGACATCGGCGCCTATAAGCATGTAATGACCGTCGGGAGAGAGCGAGAAGAAATCGCTGCCTTCCGGAAACTCATTTGCTCCGGTGATCTGAAGAGTTTCGCCGCCGTTGCTGCGATATATCTGATTGACGCCGCTTTCCCAGCACTGATAATAAAATTCCGCGCCGGATGCGGCTGCGTCGCGCTTCTGCACGGCCTGCGGGCTGTCGAGCGAAAGTATCGCCATGTAATCTTCGATATCCGGGAGACTGCGTGCAGCCGGGTTTACATTACCCTGTGGAGCGTCGTTCGTTTTTTCGGATTGAAGGATTCTGTTCTGAGCACAGGAAAACATAAGAAAAAAAGCAATGAAACCTGCGACTGAAAGCGAAAAAATGCCTGATATGCGTTTTTCTGACATGTGAAACACCTTGCGGAATTAATTGTTGAATCCTGATAACACAGTTTGCGGCAACATTTCAAGCATGCATTATATGAATTAATTTTTAACAATGAATTTGACAAGATGCAGCATTTGGAGGATAAAGAGGTCCGTGATATGGCGTGCTGACCCGGCGATGCCGGGTATACATTTAACAGGAGAAAGCAAAATGATGAAATCTGACAGGGTGGCCTTTATTTTCGGCCTGCTCTTAATGTTGATGTTCGTAATTTCGTGTGAGAAACCTGCGAGCGAAACACCGCAGGGCGGCGATCCGGCTGCTCCGTCCCCCGAAGACGTGCAGACCAAAAGCGTCGAGATCGACCCGTCCGAGCCGGTGACTCTGGCTGGTTCGCACATCCTCATCGCATACAAGGGTGCTTCCCGCGCCGCCGAAACCGTCACCCGCACCAAGGAAGAAGCGCTGGAACTGGCGAAGAAACTGGCGGCAGAAGTGGTGAAGAACCCCGACAAACTGGAAGAGCTGGCCAAAGCCAACTCCGACTGCCCCTCGGCCCGCGGCGGCGGCGACCTGGGTGTGTGGCAGAAGGGCAATATGGTTCCCGAATTCGACGAAGCGCTGTCGAAACTCAAGGAAGGCGAAGTAACCGCCGAACCGGTTGAAACCTCTTTCGGATATCACATTATGAGACGCAACGCTCTGGGCGTGCAGGAAATGGTGGCAGCTGAGCACATTTTCATTTCACACACCGAATCCATCCGTCCCAATCCCAACGTAACGCGCAGCAAAGATGAAGCAAAAACTCTGGCCGACCAGGTTTATGAAGAAGCGATCAAAGACCCCACCAAATTCCTGGAACTGGCGTCCAAATATTCGGACGACAGCCATCACAGTTTCCCCGGCTGGAAAACCGGCACCGGCCAGATGCCCAAAGAATTCGACGCCGCAGTGCTGAGCGTCAACATCGGCGAAGTGGCCCGCCCGGTCGAAACCGGCTTCGGTTTCCACATTTTCCACCGCACAGACATCCCGCCGAAGTTCGCCGGCTCGCACATTCTTATTCAGTTCGACGGCGCCAGAATGGCCACCAAACCGGCTGAAGGCGAAAAAATCCGCAGCAAGGAAGAGGCGCTGAAACTGGCCGAAAAAGTTCTGGCCGAAGCTAAGAAATCCCCAGAGAAATTCTCCGATCTGGCCATGAAATATTCCGAAGACCCGTCGGCAAAAATGAACGGCGGCAGTCTGGGAGTGTGGCAGAAGGGCCAGATGGTCAAGGCCTTCGACGACGCCATCGAAAAAATGCAGATCGGCGAGATCAGCGGACCGGTCGAGTCAGAGTTCGGATATCACATCATCATGCGCGGCGACCCGGAAAAGACCAGCACCATAATTCCGCAGATGCCCGCTGAACCCGCACAGCCGGAACAGCCTGCACAGCCTGCACAGCCGGAACAGCCGGAACAGCCGGAGCAGAAGGCTGAGTAATATGTACGTTAAAAGCCGCGCGGGGGTGCGCGGCGATTTTTCGGTGAAAACCAATAGAAAAAATTCTGGAAAAGAAAACGAAACAGGAGAAAAGAAAATGAAGAAGGTAAACACTGTAGCCATGGTGATCGGTCTGCTCATGCTGGCCATTTTCGCTTTCGGTTGCGATAAACCGGCTGAAGAGCCCGCTCCGGCCCCGGCAGAAGAAGCCGCCCCGGCGCCCGCCCCCGAACCGGCTCCGGCGCCCGCTCCAGCCGAAGTGAAACCCGAAGCCCCCATGATGATGGCCGGCTCGCACATCCTCATCGCTTATAAAGGTGCCGCCCGTGCCGCAGAAACCGTGACCCGCACCAAAGAGGAAGCTCTGGCTCTGGCCAACAAGCTGGTCGCCGAAATAGGTCAGGATGCCGCCAAGTTCGCCGAAGCCGCCAAGGCCAATTCCGATTGTCCGTCCGGCGCCAAGGGCGGAAACCTGGGCGTATGGGAAAAAGGCAACATGGTTCCGGCCTTTGAAGCCGCCATGCTGAACCTCACCGCCGGTCAGATCGGCGGCCCGGTCGAGTCCGAATTCGGCTTCCACATCATTATGCGCGGCAACGATCCGGTTCCGCCGGCTCCCGCTCCAGAAGCCGCCGCTCCGGCTCCCGCCCCGGCTGACGCCGCTGCCCCGGCTCCGGCCCCGGCTGAAGCTCCGGCTCCCGCAGAAGCCAAATAAGTTCGGGATTCCGAACACAGATCGTAAAAGACCGGGCCTCGTGCCCGGTCTTTTTCTATCCGGCAACGCGTCATTTTTATTTGCATTTGCAGAAATTTTGTATTAAAAAGTCCAGTCTATCCGGGACAGGGGGAAAACGTGAGTTCCGTAAATCCGGGCACTGTCCTTTAATTGCATTAAAACTGAAAATTATTTCTGCGTCAGAGTAAAACAGGCTAAAATAACAGCAAGTGAGCCGGTTTTACCGGGAAAAATAAGGAGCGCGGTATGCCTTTCAAGAAAAAAGAACTGGATAAATACAAGGAACTTCTGCTCGAAAAGAAAGCCGAAATTCAGGCCTTCCTGGATGAAGGCAAAGTTGTTTCGCGCGAGGAGCAGGAGATTCTGCCCGACACCATCGACCAGGCCACCAGCACTTCAGAGCGGCTGCTGCATCTGCGGCTGCTGGACAAGCAGACCAAACTGCTGCGTGAAATAGACCGCGCGCTAGAGCGCATCGAAGACGGCAGCTACGGTTACTGCGAAGGCACCGGCGAGGAAATCGACCACAAGCGCCTTGAACTGCGCCCCTGGGCCAGATTTTCAGCCGAATACAAATCCGAAATCGAACGGCGCGAACGCAACCGTAAATACATGCGCTGAAGCGCCCGTCGCAGAATCCTCAAAGCCGTCCTTTGCAAAGGGACGGCTTTTTTGTTGTCACGGCAATATTTCAGTCTTCGCATGCAGCGGCGATTTTTCGCCGGTCATTAAAGATTTACTGAACATCCATCCACAAAGAAAAAACTGACACCGACTGACCACCGGCATTCTCTCCTCCTGCAACAATATACACCACAAAGCGCACTTTGCCGTGTCTGAAGCTTGTGAGCAATTGCCGGCTCGGCATTTTCTCGGATTCCTGCTCCCGATTCAACTGCTGTCCGCCATTTTAATTTTTTTCATCGGATGGTGACAGCTTCCGGCTTCGGAGGTGTTTCATTGATGCAGGCAGAAAACAGGTCCTGCATGAATGAACGCAAGAGGTTGGATCATGCTTAAAATTTCGACCGAAAAATCAGGAAACGCTTTCGTTATTGTGCCACTGCTGCTTTCACTGCTGGCACACGGCGCTTTCTACGGAATGTCGGACGAATGGGCCCGCATTCAAAAAAGACATTTCGGCGCTTCAAGCGTTGAAATTCAGGTTCGCACTCCCGCCCCCGCAAAGCCCGAACCCGCCATATCACAGCAGCAACCTGCACCGCTTCCCGAAAAACGGAAGCCCGAAAAACTTCCGCAGCCCCCTGCGCCCGCTCCCAACACCGAAAAGCCGGTTCCGCCCAGCGAAAAAGCGGCGGAGCCGGTTTTCGGCGTCACTGCGGATTCGGTGGCGGACTCGAACGGCGGCGTGGCGGTGCGCGTGGGCAATACGCTTGAAAAAAGCATGGAAAAAGAATTCACGCCGCCTTCCGAAGTCGGCGCGTTGTCGGAAAAGAAGCGTGAAATCAGACCGGTTCCGGCATACGAACTCACGGTGACGCCTACCTTCAAAATCAAGGTTGAACCCGATTTCCCCGAAGAGCTGCGCAAGGCCGGAGTGGAAGGCGTGGTGCAGCTGGAACTGCTTATAGGAGAAGAAGGGCGCGTGCTTAAAATCCGCGTGTTGCAGGCTCCCGACCGCCGTCTGGCTTCGGCGGCCATAGCGGCGGCCAAAAAGTCGCTGTTCAATCCCGGCATGATGGGCGATCGTCCGGTGCCGGTGAAAATAAAAATTCCATACAGATTCGTACTTGAAAGCTGAACCCGGAAAGGAGTTTATCCGTGATCAAATTGTTCGCACTGCTGCTTCTGGTCTGCGCTCTGCTGATTATCAGCGACCGTCTGGGCGACAGACAGGTTGAAATCAAGGCGCCCGGAAATTCCGGCAACCGTTGAGGCGATAAAAAATGAACATCAAAGCGTCCGAAAAATCCAAATACCTGTCAGAAGCCGCAAAGGCTCAGGCAGAAATCATACACATCGACGAACACCGCAGACCGCAGCCGTGCAAGCTGCTGTCTGAAGGCGAATGGCTGCGGAAACTTTCGCGCAGCGGCGGCTGGCTGGCATATGCACCCTGGCTGGCGCTGGCTCTGTTTTTCTTTGCGCCGACGGCTTTTGCGGCAGAGGAAGTTCAGGCCGACGGCGGCGAAGAAGCCGATGTGGAATGGGTTGACGAAGATGTGCAGATTGAAGGCGGCAGCGCCGCAGAAACGACAGCACCGGTCGGGCCTTCAAATTTCGTCGGAATGCTCAAAGAGCGCGGCACGCGCCGCCCGGTGGCCGATGCCACCGTTTACATCGGCGGCGGTGAGTTCGAAGTCGTCAGCGATGAGGCGGGGCGCTTTGAAATCTACCTGCCTCCCGGCGAATATGAAGTCAAGATTCCCAGCACACAGTATGAAACTTTTACCACGAAGGAAAGTGTTGCGGCAGGCGAAGTGACCGAGGCCGTTTACTACATGGAGCCGAAAGTTTACCGCACGCTGGAAGTGGTGGTGCACGGAAAGAAAGAACAGAAGGAAGTTTCGCGGCGCGTGCTGACAATCGAAGAAGCCGACCTGATACCCGGCGCCAACGGAGATGCGGTGCGCGTGGTAAACAATCTGCCGGGTGTGGCGCGCGGCGGCAGCAGCGGCGACGGCGTGGTGGTGCGA
>JAKQSH010000387.1 GCA_029570245.1 Deltaproteobacteria bacterium
CAGAAGTTGCAGTGGAACAACAGTCAGCAGCGGCTCAAGATGCTCGTCTATTTCGGGTATGCGAAAAACATGGTCGGCAGCTGAGGAAATTTCGGCGTCGTTGCGTGAGGCCAGCGCCACAATGCGCGCCCGTCGTGCGCGGGCCTCCTGCATGTTGGAAACAATCTTTTCGTAAACGCGATCATGCGGCGCTATGGCCACCACCGGCAGATTTTCTTCAATCAGCGCAATCGGGCCGTGCTTCATTTCGCCTGCCGGATATCCTTCGGCGTGAATGTAGCTGATTTCCTTGAGCTTGAGCGCACCTTCGAGCGCAATTGGATAATTTATCCAACGCCCTATGAATAAAAAGCCGCGAGCATCACGCAGTTCTCCGGCCAGTTTTTCGATTTCGGCGGCAGATTGCAGAATTTCTTCCACAAGCAGCGGCACTCGGACCAGCTCAAGCAACTTATGCGAAGCTGCACGGGCATCCATGTGTCCAAGACGACGCGCGAAATCAACTGCGATCAGGTACAGCGCGGCCAGTTGCGTTACAAAAGCCTTTGTGGAAGCCACACCGATTTCCGGCCCGGCGTGCGTATAAACAACGAAATCGGAAGCACGTGGAATTGACGATTCGATAACGTTGCAGATGGAAAGAACTTTCACGCCACGCCTGCGGGCATCCTTGACAGCCGCCAGCGTATCAGCAGTCTCGCCGGACTGACTGATGGCAATGACCAGCACATCCGGTCCCAGAACAGGGTCACGGTAGCGGAACTCGCTGCCCAGCTCAACGTCTACCGGAAGTCGGCAGAAATCTTCAACCCACTGCCGCCCCACCAGCGCCGCATGCCAGCTTGTGCCGCAGGCCACAATTACGATACGCTTCAACGCGGCAAGCATCTCACGGTCTGGTGTCGCACCGTCTAGAATAACTTCACCGCGCTCAAGTGAAATGCGACCGCGCAGAGTATCGGTAATGGCACGCGGCTGCTCATGGATTTCCTTCAGCATGAAATGTTTGTAACCGCCGCGCTCCGCCATGGTTGCAGACCATTCGATGCGCCTTGGCTCGCGCGATACTGTTTTGCCGTCTATGGTGCTGATTCGGACACTGTCGCCGGATATTACCGCCATTTCGCCGTCTTCAAGGAAAAGTACGTTGCGTGTGTGCGCCAGAATGGCCGGAATATCCGACGCCACAAAGTTTTCGCCTTCACCAAGCCCGATAACCAGCGGCGAAGCGAAACGCGCCGCGACAATTTTATCAGGCTCGGTTTCCGAGCTTACGGCAATGGCGTAAGAACCTTCGATGCGTTTCAACGCCGCCCGCACCGCAGCTTCAAGATCGGCTCCGGCGGCAATTTCACGAAAGACCAGATGCGAAATTATTTCGGTGTCGGTTTCGGAATGAAACACAACTCCGGCTTCGAGAAGCTCACGCTTAAGATGCATGTGATTTTCGATAATGCCGTTATGGACAACAACCACCGGCCCGGCTTTATGCGGATGAGCGTTTTCTTCAGACGGCCTGCCGTGTGTGGCCCAGCGGGTGTGACCTATGCCGATGCTGCCGGGCAGAGGTTTTTCACGTAGAACTTTTTCCAGACCGGCCAGTTTGCCTTCTACGCGCAACAGATTTGTACGCTGCCCATCATACACAGCCAGACCGGCTGAATCGTAACCGCGATATTCAAGCCTGCGCAGACCTTCGAGCAGAATACCGGAACATTCCTGTTTTCCGACAAACCCTACAATCCCGCACATTTTCAATTCCCCTTTTATTGGCAGGCCACAGACTCAGAATCACTTTTTTGAGGTTTCTTCTTTGCCCTTGCAGTGTCTTTCTTTCCGGCTTTTTTCTCAGCTGCAGCTTTCGCTGCGGCACGTTCGGCTTTTATGCGTGCACTATCCTTTTCCAGTTTGTCGCGGAAACCCTTTATTATAGTGCTCTGAGGCCGCGTAATAATGAGGTCTCCCGGTTCCATGCTGGTACGCTTGTCGAGCGATGTTCCGGCTCCAAGCACAGCACGCTCTGGAACTTCACAGGGGGCGATAAGCTGACAGTCGGAACCGATAAGCACTTCTTTGCCGACAATGGTTTTCCACTTATTGTAGCCGTCGAAATTACAGGTGATGGTACCTGCTCCGACATTTGTACCTTCGCCGATGTCGGCATCGCCCAGATAACTGAGATGGTTAGCCTTCACTCCTTCGCGCAGTATAGAATTCTTAACCTCCGTAAAATTGCCGACTTTTGCTTTGCGCAGCAGCTTTGCCCCCGGACGCAGACGCCCGAATGGGCCAACCTGAGCCTCCGGTCCGACTTCAGCTTCGGTAATGACACTGTACGGATGAATCTGCGCGCCGTTCATAAGGACGGAATCGGTAATAACTGCGCCCTGATTGATTATACAGTTTTCCCCGACCACCGTCTCACCGTGCAGCGATACGAAAGGATGAATAAGCGTATCACGTCCTATCCTGACATCGTACTCGATACGTACTGTCGCAGGATTGATGATACTGACGCCATTCTCCATATGGCGGGTGTTGATTATATTCTGGAGACGTGCTTCCATTCCGGCAAGCTGCACGCGGCTGTTTATGCCTTCCATTTCCCAGGCGGCAGCTTCAACCGAAGCGACCTTATGTCCTTCGGATGCGGCGATTGCCACCAAGTCGGTAAGATAGTATTCTTTCTGATTATTGCCGGCCCCAAGACCTCCGAGATGCGAGAACAGATACTTACAGTCAATGCTGTATGTACCGACATTCACTTCACCGATTCCCAGTTCTTCCGGCGAAGCGTCGCGGTGTTCCACAATACGCACGATTTTTCCGTTTTTTCGGACAACACGTCCGTAACCAGAAGGATCAGGCGGAAACGAACTTAGAAAACCAACAGGGGTCTTTGTACGCCGAACCTTGCGGACAAGCTCACGGGTGGTTTCAACTCCAAGCAGAGGCACATCGCCATACAGAATTATTACCTGACCATCGAAACCGGACAGCGCTTTCTTTGCCTGCATTACAGCATGGGCGGTTCCCAGCTGTTCTTTTTGCCATACAAACTGAACACGATGACCGTAAACCTGCTCCGAATATTCAATGACCTGTTCACCCTGATGCCCGACCACAACGATTACAGGATCAGCCTTCAGTGCCAGAGCCTGATCAATAACATATCGAATTATGGGACGACCGCCCAGTGTATGCAGAACTTTCGCTCTGCCGGATTTCATTCGAGTGCCCTGCCCTGCGGCAAGGATAATCGCAGCGGTTTTCATATTTTGGAACCTTCCATTAAAGCTTGCCGGCAATAAGAGCGTTTCGCAGCGGCATTAATTCTTTTTTAATTTCCGAAGCGCTGAAGAATCGGTCTTCCTTGCGTTTCTCCAGACAGCGCAGAATGATCTTTTCCAGAACCTTCGGTATGTTGGGGTTGTATTCCGACGGACGCGGCGGATCGGTATGCACATGATGATAAGCGATATCTCCCTTGGTGAAAGGTAGAGTTCCGGTGCACATTTCAAAAAGCGTTACTCCAAAGGAATATATGTCGGCTCGATGATCTACCCCAACACCTTCCACCTGCTCCGGCGCCATGTACAGCGGTGTGCCCTTGGCTATTGTCTTGCGGTTTACCGCCTCATCCATTATGCGAGCCAGGCCGAAGTCCATTATCTTCACTTCGCCCTGTTCGGAGATCATTATGTTTGATGGCTTTATATCGCGATGAATGATGCTGTTGTTGTGTGCATAATCAAGACCAGCGCAGACTTTAGAGGCTATGACCACACTGTTTTTTGTTGTAAGCCGGCCTTTATCGGCGATGAACTGACTCAGAGGACGTCCGTTGACATATTCCATGGTAATGAAATATCCGTTGGAATCCTGACCGACATCGAAAATGGTTACGATATTTACGTGATTCAGCGCGGCAAGCGACTTAGCCTCGGAAAGGAAATACTTCAAAGCAGTCGGCGATTCTGAAACGCTTGAAGAAACCGTCTTGTAGGCAACAATTCTGTCAA
>JAKQSH010000393.1 GCA_029570245.1 Deltaproteobacteria bacterium
TCGGTTTTTTCTTCGGCTTTCGGTTCCGCTTTGGCTTCATCCACCGGCGGGGCATCTTCAACCACAGGCTCGTCCGGAGTGCGGGCTTCTTTGGTCGTGGCGCAGCCGAAAGCAGAGAAAAGCATCAGCGCCGCCAGCAGCAGCGCCGGATTGACGACTGCGGAAAGCCTGTAAAATCTGCTGTTCATTTCAGCTTTCCTCATGGCTGAACCTCCTGCCCCGACTGCGGCGCGGCGGCTTTTTCGGCATCTTCAAGCGCCTTCTGTTCTGCGGGGGTTTCAGCCGCAGTCCCGGCAGCTGTGTTCTCTCCGGTTTTGGGCTGTTCGGCAGCCTTGTCTCCGGTTTTCGTTTCCTTTACGTGTTCAATCCCGCTGTCAAACGGCAGAGGGATACGCACATCTTCCTGATAGAGATATTTCTCCTTCTTACGCATCTTGAATTCGCCGGTCAGGAACTGCGAAAGGTTCGGATGAGCCAGAGCCTTGAAAACTTTCTGCGTCCAGGGCGAACCGAAAAGCTTCTGACTTTTGGCGATTTCGAGAGCTTCCATGAAAGTCTGCGCAGCGGCCTTGTAAAGAGGCTGCGAGAAATCGAACAACTGCTGCTGGTACATTATAACCGCGTCTTCGCCCAGGTTGGTAACTTCGCGCGGCACAGGCGCATCGAAGAGCTGGTCGGCGAAGGATTCGATGGCTTCACCCTGACGGAATTTGGACGCCACCCAGTATTCGGGCGAGGCGTATGCGCGAACCTCGTTGTAAATTCTGACGATTTCAGTCATGGCGGCGGTTTTGGCCTCGTAAGTCTGCTGCAGTTTCTTGCCCGATCCGGTTACTTTGACCAGCTTGTATTTTTCGTATTCCTGCTCCAGAAGCTCGAACTTGGCTTTGGCCGCCAGTTCGTTTCCTATGAAGTCCTTGGCGATGCTGGGCTTAGACTGGAAGAAGTCGATGGCCTTCTGATAATAGTTGTTGGCGCTGCGCATGTCGCGCCGTTTGGCAAAGGCGTCGCCCATTTTGGAATAAGCCATGACCACGAAACGGAAATTTTCCGGGTCTTTGCCATAACGCGTAATGAAGTCTTCATAAAGACGCGTCATGTTGCGCCAGTCTTCAAGTTTCTCGTAAATCGCACCGGCCTTGAACAGCGTAATGGCACTGTCGTCCTCGACCGTGGCACACTCGCTGCTGTATTTTTCGTAGATTCCAGCCGAATTGCGATAGTCGTGATTGAATTCCATGACCTGCGCATGGGCGTAAATGGCCTGACACTTGCGCTTGGGTTCGATATCGGGATATTCGCGGTATAGCCGCGCGAAAGCCTGTGAGGATTTGTCGAAGTTGAAACTGCGGTAGGCGTTTTCCGCGACGTAATACAGCGATTCGGCTGCGAATTCGGCCTGCGGATACTCCGCCACCATGCGTTCGAACAGCTCCATGGCCTTTGCCGGACGATTGGCCGCCGAATAGTTGGCGGCGGCGTTGTACAGCATGGCCGGAGCATCTTTATGTGTGCGATCCTGTTCTACGGCCTTTAAGAACTGCTCGGCGGCCTTGTAATATTCTTTGCGTTTCTGCAGTTCGAATGCGTATGAAGCAATGGCTGAACCGCGAATACGCTTCATTTCAGCCACCATTTCACCGCGCGCCTGACCTTCACCCAGCTGCATGTTGGCGATTTTTTCGGACCACTCGGCCACCTTGACCCAGTCTTCGACCACCGTGTAGGTATCGACGATGCGCTTGGCGGCGGCGATGGCGTTCTTGCCGGACGGGAAGCGCTGTATCATGTCGATGTAACGTTCGCGCGCCGCTTCGAGGTGATTGTATTCGAAGAGAATTTCGGCGATGTTGTAGGCGATGCCCTCGCGGTTGCGCGGCGATTTGGAGTTTTTGACGTAAAAATCGCCGGCGTCGATGTACTGCTGTTTGAGTTGGGGAATCTCTTTCTCCGCCGTTTCACCCTTGAGTCGGGCTTCCTGCAGCTGCTGATGCCGCTCTTCGGTCTGCGTCAGGCGTCCGCCTTCGGCTTCGATCATTTCCCAGTAACACAGAACCAGCGCTTCAGCCGCTTGGTCGAAGTATTCCTTGTTGGATTTGTCGTCGCGCACAGAAAGGAAAATCGGGGCGGCCTTGGCGTATTCGCCGGCCCAGTAGTTCGCGTCAGCCATGCGATAGGTCAGCACGTAGGCTTCCTTGTCGTGCGGGAATTTGTTCAGGAAGTCCTGATAGGCCCCGGCTGCGGCCATATAAAATTTCTTTGCGCCTTCGTAATTTTCGAGTTCGCTGTAGCGCTGCGCCTGGGCATGCTGATAGTAGGCCCACTGTTTAAGAGAATCCAGCGCCATGTCCCAGGCCGCCTTGACGGCTTCGGGGTCGTCGGCGTTCTGCATGGCCCATTCCGAGCCTTCGCCGTAATTGTTGATAAGCGCCGTGCGTTCTTCGTTGCCGCGTTCGTTGTCTTTAAGAACGATGTAAATGTCGATGATCTTCTTCTGAATAAAGGGATTCTCGCGATTCCAGGGGTCTTTCTGGATGGCGATTCTGTATGCCTGAATGGCTTCAGGATAAATCGTCTGCTGCAGGAAATTGTCGC
>JAKQSH010000403.1 GCA_029570245.1 Deltaproteobacteria bacterium
CTCCGTCGCCGCACTGCGCGCAAAAGGGCGCGGAAGAATGCGGCGCTTTTTCACGGAGTGGCGGTCGTTTGGGTTTTAAGGCTGCGTAATACCGCACATGCGCGCGCGAAGCGCGCGCATTCATAAGCTGCTGGAACTTTCTAATTCTGGATATATATATTTCCAGGCGCGATCTGGCGCTGGTG
Organism: Deltaproteobacteria bacterium; assembly: GCA_029570245.1. Taxonomy (GTDB): domain Bacteria; phylum Myxococcota_A; class SURF-8; order SURF-8; family SURF-8; genus JAKQSH01. The sequence continues at coordinate 186 of JAKQSH010000403.1, forward strand.
CGAGCCCTTCGGGCTCGCATTCCGAACTGCGATTGCCTGACTTCAAGATCGGCAAAGCGGGGGCTGCACAGAGGAGCGGAACGGAATCCGTCTTCTCTGAAACATGCAATACCTGACAACAATGTTAGAGAAAGAGCTCTAATGTTTTATTTTCATTGACAAATATTGTGTACGGGTTAAAATTTTCAGCAACAGTGGGAAGTTTTTCGGCATGGTTTTTCCACGGTGTCCGGTCATTCAACATTGACATTCTTCTGTTTTGGTGATTTACTCACAGGCCTTTTTGTTTTTCAACACTTTACGACAGTAAGGTTGCAATATGGCGTTACCGGTAAAGCGACAGAAATTAAGAGTGGTCGAAAAGACGCGTCCTCAGGTGCCGGAATTCATCGGACGCATCAAGCCCTATGACGGGGTATCGTCTTTTTCGCGCATTCTGCAGCGTCCCGACATGGTTCACTACAAGCTCGACTGGAACGAGTCAACAATTCCGCCGTCGCCAAACGTCAAGAAGACGCTGATGAACTTCCTCGACAACTTCAACACGCTCAACTATTATCCGGCGCTCTTCTCGCCCAATCTTACGCTCAAACTGCAAAGCTATGTCGGATATCCGGCAGAACAGATAATCGTCACCAACGGCTCCGACGATGCACTGGAACTCATCTGCAAAACATTCCTCGAAGTCGGTGACGAAGTGCTTTATCCCGATCCGACTTACACTCATTTTCTGGTTTACGCCCAGTCGCGCGGCGCAGTCGTCAAACCCATGGTATGGAGCGATCCCTTCGAGGCCGAGCTTGACACGGTGCTGAACGCCATCAACGAGCACACCAAAATAATTTATCTGCCCAACCCCAACAATCCCACCGGGGCGCTTTTCTCCAACGAGCAGCTGGGGCGCATAGCCGAAGCGGCTCAGGATGCGGTGCTTATTGTTGACGAGGCATATTTCGAATTCGGCGGGCAGACCGCTCTCGACATTTTGAGCGACTTCGAGAACATATGCATTACACGCAGCTTCTCCAAGGCTTTCGGCCTAGCGGCGGCGCGCGTGGGTTACATCGTCGCCCAACCCTGGCTTATCGGCGAACTCAAGCGTCTGCACAACCCCAAAAGCGTCAACCAGTTCGCACAAGTTGCGGCGGCGGCGGCGCTGGACGATCTTCCGTATTACGAACGCTACATCGAAGAAGTCAACGAAGCCAAGGCACTGTTCGAGCGCTGGTGCCGTCATCGCGGCGTGGCTTTCCGCAACACTACTGCAAATTACGTTCTCATTCACACAGAACGTGTTGACGAAGTTGTGGCCGGTCTTACCGACGCCGGCGTCTATGTGCGTGACCGCTCGAAGATGCGCGACATGGCCGGTTATATCCGCTTCAATCTCGGTACGGTCGAACAGACCCGCCACGTCATTATGCGCTTCGAGAAAGTTCTGACCGATCTCGGACTGCTGTCCCCGGAAAAGAAGTCCGAGTAAACGGTCCGACTGAACTGCTGAAAAAAATAACCCGCACAGCAGCAATGTTTGTGCGGGCTTTCTTTATTGCCGTGCGCGCTTCGCACGCGCAATTTTCGTTGTACATAAACGGTCAGCGGCAGATTCATTTTTAAAGCACAGCACAGCGAATTATAATAAAATAAAGCCTGTGAAGTCCGGCACGTCTTTTTACAGTCTGAAGCGCCGGTAGAAAACTTTATTATACGGCGGAAAATGAAAGCAAAAAGCTTCATCATAAATTCGGTGCTTCTGGCGGCGTCAGCAGCAGTACTGCTTTCGGCCTGTTCGGAACGTGAAACGTCGCACACTGAAACGCATTCCGCAAGCGCGGAGAAAACGGCGAAACATACTTCGCAGGGCTCGGCGCCGCACGGTGACGACATCAATTTGAGTGCAGGTTACAAACACGGCTGTCTGCTGAAGTCCGACGGCAGCGTGGCCTGCTGGGGAAATGACGAATACGGCAAGGCCACACCTCCGGCGGACAACTTCAACTTCATCTCTGTCAGCTCCGGCGGCGCGCATACCTGCGGACTCAAAGCCGACGGCGTTGCGGTTTGCTGGGGCAACGACGACTACGAGCAATCCAGCCCTCCGCCGCAGGTTTTTACCGCAGTCGTGGCGGGAGGAAAACACGCCTGCGCACTCAGGCCCGACGGCGGACTTGACTGCTGGGGCGGAAACACCGAAGGACAGATTCTGCATCCGCCGGGAACATTTGCGGCGGTCAGTTCCGGCATGTACCACAACTGCGCTATCAAACCCGACGGAAAAGTCGTCTGCTGGGGACTTGACGACTACGGCCAGTCTTCGCCTCCGGACGGAACATTCATATCCGTCAGCGCCGGATACCTGCACAGTTGCGGTCTTCTGGCTGACGGAGAAATCGTCTGCTGGGGCGACGACAGCTACGGTCAGTCGTCGCCGCCCGCCGGAAAATTCCGCGCCGTCAGCGCCGGACGTCTGCACAGCTGCGGACTCAAAGACGACGGCGCAGTCGCCTGCTGGGGCAGCAATTTCTACGGTCAGTGTTCGCCGCCGGAAGGAATCTACACGGTGATAAGCGCCGGGTTTTATTTTTCGTGCGCATTGAAAACCGACAACACCCCGGTCTGCTGGGGCAACAATATCTTCCAGCAATCCGAACCGCCGCTTTTAATCAGCGGACAACGCACAGTTGAAGCCGGCGATGCACACATCTGCGCCATAGCGGGCGACGGAAGCCCAAGCTGTCTGGGTGCGAACGATTCCGGTCAGGCCACCCCTCCGGCGTTCACCCTGACGGCGCTGAGCGCCGGAGCGCAGCACAGTTGCGGAATAAAACCCGACGGAGCCCTGATCTGCTGGGGCAGCGATGCGGACGGACGCAGCACTCCGCCCGGCGGATCATTTGTCGCGCTTTCACTCGGTTCGGCGCACGGCTGCGCCATAAAAAGTGACGGGACGTTGAATTGCTGGGGTAATAACGACGACGGTCAGTCTGCGCCGCCTGCCGGAATTTTCCGCGACATCGGAGCCGGGGCCCGCCACAACTGCGCCATAAAAAGTGACGGCGGAATCGTGTGCTGGGGCCTTGACGACAGCGGACAAAGCGATGCCCCGGACGGAGAATTCATAGCAGTCGGTGCAGGCTTGCAGCACAGCTGCGCCGTAAGAAGCGACGGAGCAGCGCAGTGCTGGGGCCTTAACGATTACGGACAATCCGCGCCACCGCCCGGAGTAAACTTTAAGGCGATCTGCGCCGGACGTGCCCACAGCTGCGGAATCCAGAGCAGCGGCAGCGTTTTATGCTGGGGCGACAACGGCGCCGGACAGGCAACACCTCCGCCGGGAAGCTTTATTTCCATAAGCGCCGGACCCGATAGTGTTTACGGAGTGCGCAGCGACGGCAGCATCGCCTGCTGGGGCGATTGCCAGCACATCGACATTACGCCTGCAGCTCTTGAGGATGTTGATTTCGGCCACACTTTCTCGGTGGTTCTTGAAGCCTCAGGCGGCAGCGCACCTTACAGCTTCCGTTTGGTTTCCGGTGAAGTTCCGCCGGGCCTGGCTCTGGAAAGCGACGGAACACTGCACGGTACGCCTTCGGAAGCCGGGACTTTCAACTTTACCGTGCGCGCACTGGACAGCGATTCCGCCATGCCGTTTTCCGGCGACAATGAATTCAGCATGGCGGTTTTATGCCCTGAAGGCTGGGGCGGCTCGGCCTGTGAATACTGCGAGATAGGCCACTACGGCCCGGACTGCCTGCAATGCCCGGAATGCAGCGGACATCGCCACTGCGACGAAGGTCTTGCTGGCAGCGGGCAGTGTGTCTGCGATACAGGCTGGCAGGGAAGCGACTGCGATTCGGCCATCTGCGATCCGCCCTGCCTGCACGGGGCATGCAGCGAGCCTAGTTTCTGCGACTGTGACGACGGCTGGAGCGGCGGTCTGTGTGATGCGCCGGTCTGCGGCGACGGAAAGCTGCTGGGCGGCGAACAGTGCGAAAGTTCGGACGGAGTTTTTCACGAGTGCTGCGATGCGGACAGCTGCAGGTTCAGAGCATCCGGCGCGCCCTGCGGTTCAGACGCGGACGACGAGTGCGACAACCCCGACACCTGCGACGGACATGGGCTTTGCCTTACCAACCACGAAGCGGAAACAACAGACTGCGGCGATGCCGAAAGCGAGTGTGTCTTTCAGGACAGATGCGACGGCGCTGGTTCATGTCAGGACAATGGCTATAAAGACAATGGAACGCTCTGCAACGCCGACAATAATTACTGCACCGAAAACGATTTCTGTCTTAACGGGCTGTGTGTGAGCGGCGTTTACATGGATTGCGCCGACAGCAGCGCCTGCACCGACGACTTCTGCAATCCTGCAAGCGGAGACTGCGAAAATACGCCGGACGATTCTTATTGCGATGACGGCAACGAATGCACCGCCGAATTCTGTTCGGCGGAAGACGGCTGTTCATACTCTAATCTTGCCGACTGGACAGTCTGCGGAATCCGAGCAGGCAAAGCCTGTTTTGCGGGCATCTGCGAAGAAACGAAAGAAAACGACACCTGCGAAACATATATTGAGCTGACGCCCGGCGTGCAGTATTCAGGAACGCTGGAAGGATTCCATTCGTACCTCGACGCTTCCGCCTGCCAGCCCGGCGCAGCCGGTGCAGTTTCGTCGGGGCCGGATGCCTTTTTCGGATTTGCATATGAGCCCGGCCATGCATACTCCATCAGCGTCGCTCCCGCAGGAAACATGGATGTGGCGCTGGTCTTGTGGACAGACTGCGGCGCGGAGGCGGAATGCTTGGCCGCGCGGAATGCCGTATCCGGCGGCGGAACGGAAATAATGGAAGCTCTTGTTTTCGACGGCTATGGAACGCTGATTGTGCAGCTTATGGACATCACGTCTCAGAAAACGCGCGAAACAAAAGAATTCGGCATACTGCTCGAAAATGCACCAATCGAAGACGGCGATGCTGAACTGGAAACCGAATCCGACACAGAGCCGGACGCCGAAGCGGACAGTAAAAGCGAAGCTGATTCCGATGAGGAAATAGAAATCGAAAACGAAATCGAAAACGCCATTGAATTCGATACGGAAGAAGCGGCAGGCGAAAACGATTCGGAAGCCGGGTTGGAACTTGATATTGAACCGGATACCGAAAGCGCCGACGCTCAGGAAACGCCGGATGCCGACGATCGCTTTGACGGAGATGAACACCGCAATGAGGATTATATAAAAGAGACGGACGGCGGCGGCTGCGCCTCCGGCGGCGGAAATGCACTTCTGCTGTTCCTGCTGCCGGCTTTGGCGCTGGCCATCCGGTCTGAACGTGAATAGCTGAGGATTTTATAAAGTATCTGTCGGTCGAGCCGGACTGCTTCTTGCAATTAAGTGTTTTTTATTTTTACCTGCGGAGCTTTTCTTTACTTGACATGTGCTCCCGCCGGACTTAATTTTTTTGTTACAAATTCAGTAATTCTCACAGTTTCCGTCGCAGTGCGGACGATCTGAAAGGCGATTTGAAATGAGCGAACAGGATAAACACGAAAAAGGCGAAGAAAAAATAAAGGTTTTCGACCGCCGTCCGCTTGATGCCGACGGCAATCTGCGTGAAGTGGACGCCGACGGCAACATTGGCGAAAGCGTCGCCGAAAAGGCCGCCGCCGAGAAAAAAGCCGCCGAAAGCCACGCCGCCATGAACGAAGAAATCAAAGACTGCGGCTGCACAAACGAGCAGTTGCCCGCCATCGACTTCTCGACCCTGATTTTCTCACTGGCCACCCAGGCCATGTGCCACTTGGGAGAACTGGATCACCCGGAACGCAAATGCAAAGAAGTCGATCTCACCATGGCGCGCCAGACCATCGACATTGTCGCCATGTTGCAGGAAAAAACAAAAGGCAACCTAAACCAGCAGGAAGAATTGCTTACACGCAACCTGCTGACAGACCTGCGCATGAAGTTCGTGCAGGTTTCGCGCCGTGAAGCCGAAAAGAAAAAAACAGCCCAGTAATGAAAAAACCAAACTCCAGCTCAGCGGATTTGCGGCTGTTCCTCATTGCGCTGCTGCTGCCCGCGCTGCTTTATGCCTGCGATCAGAAACGCGACTGGCAGGACGTCTGGGCCGACATATCACCGGCTCAGGCGCGGGTCGCCGACAATACGCCTCTGCCGGAATCCTTGGATGCCGCTGTGCCGGTACGAAGTCCGGCTGAAATCGCCGCATCTCTGGCGCCTTATCTTTTTACTCTCAGCGATGGCGGAAAAAACATCGGGCGCGGCGTGCTGCTCAAACCCGCAACAGGACTGGCTCTGGCATATGTGGGTGATTATCAGGGCGGAACAGCTTCGGCTCTTCTGGCTGGAAAATCCCATGCAGTCAGTCTTTCGGGGCACGATGCCTCAACCGGATTTGCCATGGCGGAAATAGAAGGCGTTTCCGCCTCAGTTGCTCCTCTTCGCTGTTCTGCGGACATCATCCAGGGTGAAGAACTGCTGCTTGTCGCCTCCTCCGGCTCAGCCCCGCTGATTGTGGAAACCCGCGCCGCACAGAGCGGCGCCGCCGCCGGACCGCTTTTTACCGCATTTCCGGTTGCGCGGAATCTGGCCGGCGGGCTGACTCTCAAGCGCGACGGTTCCGTTGCCGGAATAACTCTTGTGCCGCAGAATTCCGACCTTATGGCATGGCTGCCTTCCGAATATCTGTTGGGACGCTGTGCGGCTCTGGCGGCTTTGCCGCCTGCGCCTGAACCTGTAGCGTGTCCGCTTCCGCCGCCATGTCCGGCTCTTGCGCCTGAAGCCGAAAAGACTGAAGAAAAAACTGTCTCAGATGCGCTTCCGCCGCCGTCTGCTGCTGCCTGGCTGGGTGCCGGCGTAATAGAACTCAATCCGGCCTGGGCGAAAAAAAACGGCGTATTGCGTGAAAGTGGTCTTTACATAAAAGAAGTTCGCGCCGCCTCGCCGCTTGAATCCGCCGGTGTCAAGGTCGGCGATCTTCTGCTTGAGCTTAACGGAAAGCCGCTCGAAACGTTACCGCAGCTGTCGGAAGCCATGCAGACACTGCGCCCCGGTCAGCCCGCCACAGTAAAAACGCTGTCTTCCGAAGGCCGCACACTTACCCTGGCTGTCACTCCGGGCGTAAAAGTC
>JAKQSH010000238.1 GCA_029570245.1 Deltaproteobacteria bacterium
AATATCCGGTTCCATCGCCAGGCCTCTCGTCCGTCCCGCTCTGCCGTCTTCGTCGATTTCCACACTCAGTCCAGAACAGAAGATAAGATCAGGGTCTTTCTGGAACTCCTTTACCTGCAGTTCTATGCGGTGCGGAAAAGAGATGTCGTCGGCGTCCAGACGCGCAAGCAGTTCACCTTTTGATGCGGCTATTCCCACATTGGCCGATCCGCCCGGCCCCAGGTTTTCTGTGTTATGAATAACAGTAATGCGAGAATCGCGTTCTTTGTAACGAGCAATAATTTCGCGCCCGCCATCGGTGCTGCCATCGTCAACAATTATGATTTCGATATTTCCATAGGTCTGAGCCAGAAGAGACTCCAGACTCTGAGATAAGAATGGAGCTTTGTTGTAGACTGTAACAATGATGGAAACCAGCGGTTCAGCTGGAAGATTTTTGTTCCAGTGAAAACCTTTAATTACCCTTGATACTTCTGCTGTTCCGATCTCACGGCACCCGGAAGAAGACATGGCACAGAAAGGCGCACGGTATGAATTGCAGTATATCGCTTTGTCATGGCTCGCAGTCATCATCATAAAACACGCCCTTTCACCGCACCAAACGATTCACGAAACAGCTGATCATCTAAAATACTTCCAGGGAAGACGCGTAATTTCTCGGAACTGAAACCAGAGACTGGAAAAGATATTGCCGGTGTAAAAGAGAAATTGCCTTTTGATTTCAGCTTTCAGAGATTCCCTGCGATCTCCGACAGTTTTCGAAACATCGTAAATGCAATACACTCCACAGTTATTCTGACAGGATTTCGCAGTATTATATGATTTCAGGTCTTCGCCGGTGATTTCCATTATGCTTTTTTCAGTTCTCAACTGGCTGCAGGGCCAGAAATGTCCCTGGGATGAAACAAAAAAATACTTGTACCCGGCAAGACATTTCCATTTAACAGGCTTACCATGCAGTAGAGCCTGTTGATAATCAATAATGTTCCAACTGGATGAAATCGCCAGGCCAAGCTTTTTCCGCTCACGCTCCATATTGAGGAATTTTTCGAAACGGCTGTTGCTGCGATCCAGCTCCATTCCACGCCTGAAAACATTATCCTGATGCACCAGCCTGGATTGAACCGGAATGGCGCGCGCCAGACAATAATCAATGAGCTGTTCAGATTCATCCAGGCGTTCTTCCAGAAGAACCCCAGTAACGGCGATGTAAATTCCGGCATCTCTTGCGATTTCGAGCTTGTTTTTTACAAGATTCAGAGCTTTTTTTGACGATTGCGTCGGAGTTATACTGTCGATAGATACGGTAAGTGCATCCAGTCCGGCTTTTTTCAAGTCCGAAGCCATTTCTTTTGTAAGCAGAAAAGCATTGGTGACTATACCGACGCCTTCAAAACCAAGGCTTTTGGCTTGTCTCACGACCTCAACGATGTCGGGATGCATCAGAGGTTCGCCGCCCATCAGCGACAGATAAACAACTCCGAGATCGCGTATTTTCTTCATCCACTGCTTTAATTGAGAAAGGGTGGGGCTTGGAATACTTTCGTCATGTTCGTTGCAATATGAACAATTCAGATTGCAGTGCTCGGTAACGTAAAGATGAGCTTTCCACGGTTTGGAATCTACAATGCGCGTAATGTCCGCCAGAGGCAAAAATCTCATCAAATATCTCCCGTCACAGCTTAGATAACAAATGGCGCACTCTGCAAAATATCCCAAAGAAAACGACGTTTCTTACGCTTGAAATCCACGTCCCCGCAGTTCGTAGGAGTAAAGTTTTTACAGGTTACAAATCTTACAGGCTTTCCGGCGATTGTCAACGCCTTGAGTGCATTCGCAGAGAATCGGGATTCTGCTCCGAACCGACAGGCAGGTTTCATTTGTCTGACATAAATCCACAACATAAACGGTTGCTGCTACCTTTTTTTACAAATTCACGCAATAGAAATATATTTTCATACGACTGATATTCAGGAGGCATGAATGGAGAGGCGCTCGGCTGCGATAAATGAGGAATTTCTGAACCTTCTGCTGGAAAACCAGCCAGGGCTTCTGCGCACGGCCCGCCGTATTCTTCGCAATGAAGCCGAAGCTGAGGACATAGTCCAGGATGTAGCGTTATCGGTAATATCCGCACCTGACGTTCTTGAAGGAGTCGAAAACATAGCGGCATGGCTGATTACACTGGTTTATCGCAGGAGCATAGACGCACTGAGAAAAATCAGCCGATTGCGTCAGTTTGCCGAAAACGAAGAAGAGCAGATCAGCGACAACCGAATTACCGCTTCGGATGCCCAGGAGGAAAAAGAAATTCTGAATGCTCTTGATGCTGCGGTCGAAAACCTTCCGTCTGAACTGAAATACGCATTTGTCGAAAACACACTCGGCGAAAAAACATTCAGTATCCTCTCCCGCGAAAGCGGCATTCCGATGGGAACACTTATGGCCCGCAAAAAACGAGCCGTACAGCTAATAAAAGACGAACTCGCCGGCAAAGGACTGCTTACTTAACTGAATTATTTAATAAGAACAGGAGAATTAGCCATGAAATGTCAACGTATTTTTAAATTTGCAATTCTTGTTTTTGCCGGAGTGGCTCTGGCCGCTTTGCTTGGTCTTGCACTCGGACTGCTGGTGATGTTCCTGTGGAACGCGCTTATGCCGGCAATATTCGGATTGCCTCATATAGGATACTGGCAGGCGGTGGGCCTGTTTGTTCTGGCGCATATACTGTTCAAAGGCGGAAATCACAATCATCCGCATGAAAATAACCACAATTCAGACCGCCAATGTCATGGACAGAGTTTTCGCAATAAAATAAAGGCGTGGTTGAACGAAAGCGAGAAAACGGCTGAGGAATAATTTCTGCCTGCAAGCTGACATTATTTCAGAAAGGTTGCAAAAGTGAATAAGTCAGATCACAAGCACACAGAAGGACCGATGCCGTATACTAAAGCCGGGCATCTGCTCAATCCCCTCAGAATACTGTTGCAATCTCCGAAAAAGATGTTGGATAAACTTGAATTGAAGAAAGACTCAACAGTTCTTGAGCTCGGTTGCGGCCCCGGATATTTCAGTATTGAACTGGCACGCGCCATACCGCAGGGCAAGCTGGTGCTTTTCGATATTCAGCAGGAAATGCTGGATATGGCAAAAAAACGCATGGAAAATGCTAAAATCATAAATGTAGAATATCTTCAGGGCGATGCCTGCGTGCTCCCGATGAAAAACAGGGAATTCGACGCAGTATTGATGGCCTCGGTACTTGGGGAAATTTCAGACAGAAACGCCTGCCTGCAGGAAGTTATCCGTGTTCTGCGTCCCGGCGGACTGTTGGCGGTAACGGAACTTAAGGCAGGAGACCCGCATGCAATAAAACCATCAGAAATACGACAATATACAAAAGAAGCCGGGTTTATTCACCACAAAATATACAGAGGGTTGCTCCAGAGCACATCCGTTTATGTAAAATCTCTATGGTTTTGATTCTTCACGGCATACTTTCCGGCATAAAATGAGAAAGGGCGCTGAAAAGCGCCCTTTAAATTAGCATATGCCTGCAGTTAAAATCAGTGATCATTCTCCATGCGCTCTCTAGCTTCGGCCAGAACTTTTTCCTGCATCTTCTCCGGCATGGGAGAATACTGCTTGAGCTCCATCGAATAGTTGGCTCGTCCGCTGGACAGAGAACGAACGGCGGTGGCGTAACCGAAAAGCTCCATCAGCGGCGCTTCAGCCTGAATCTTCTGGCTGCCCTTTCGGTAACGACGCATGTTCAGAATCTTTCCGCGACGACGGTTGAGGTCGCCTACGATATCGCCGATGTAGTCGTCCGGGGTGGCGATTTCGAGGTTCATCACCGGTTCGAGCAGTTGCGGATTCGCCTTGCGGAATGCTTCTTTGAAGCACATCGAACCGCAGGTTCTGAAGGCCATTTCAGAGCTGTCAACAGCGTGATAGCTTCCGTCAAGAACTGTTACCTTTACATCGACAGTCTGGAAATCGGCCATGACGCCTTTTTCCATCGCATCCAGAACGCCCTTCTGGATGGCCGAAATGAATTCGTTGGGGATGTTGCCGCCTGTAACGGCGTTTTTGAATTCGAATCCGGCCCCGGGATTGGGTTCTACCAGCATGATGACATGGGCATACTGGCCCTTGCCGCCAGTCTGCTTGACGTACTTGTATTCGTTGCGGCATTCGCCGATTATGGTTTCACGGTATTCAACCGAAGGCATACCTACCTGTGCGATTACTCCGAATTCGGTTTTCAGACGGTCAACTATGATTTCCAGATGCAACTCGCCCATTCCGGCAATGACGGTTTCGTTGGTGCGCTCGACATAACGGACCACAAAAGAAGGGTCTTCAAGCGAAAGTTTACGCAGCGAGGCGATAAGTTTCTCGTGCTCTTTCTGGGTTTCGGTATTCACTTTTACGCTAATAACCGGTTCCGGCACCCGCACGGATTCAAGACGCAGAGGAGCATCTTCGGCACAGATGGTATGACCGGTATGTGTGTCTTTCAGGCCGATAAGCGCTACGATATCGCCAGGACCGACCTCAGGAATCTCTATGCGATCTTTGGCATGAATACGGAAAATACGGCTGACACGCACCTTTTTATTGGTGGTTGCGTTGAGAATTGAATCTCCAACCTTCAGAACGCCGGAATAAGTGCGCACAAAGGTCTGTTGACCTACATATGGGTCGTGGATGATTTTGAAAGCCAGAGCTGCAAACGGATCGCTGGAACTTGGGTTCCGCTTGTGCGTGACATCTTCCTTATACATGTCTATTCCGATTGTGGCGCCACGATCCAGCGGACTGGGCAGATACTCGGTAACAGCATCAAGAATCAGCTGAATTCCTATATTTTTGTAAGCAGCACCGCAGAAAGCCGGGGTTATCAGTGAGCGCTGAACACAATAGCGGGTCGCCTCGTGGATAACAGCCTCTGAAATCGGCTTCTCCTCCAGATAGTTTTCTGCAATTTCGTCGTTGTACTCGGCCAGATGTTCAAGCATGGAGTTACGCCATTTCAAGGCTTCGGCCGCCAGATTTTCCGGTATCGCCTCACGGGTGATTTTATTGTCGCGGAAATAAATGGCTTCCATCTTAATCAGGTCAACAACGCCGGAAAACGTGTCGCCGGAACCGATTGGAATCTGGTACGGCACGGCTTCAGCATTCAGGCGATCATTCAATTGCGCGATTACATCATAAAAGTCGGCGCCGGCACGATCCATTTTATTTATGAATGCCAGACGCGGAACATGATATCTGTCGGCCTGCCCCCACACTGTTTCACTTTGAGCTTCCACGCCACCGACTGCGCAGAATACGGCTATGATTCCATCCAGCACGCGCATCGAACGCTCGACTTCGATAGTAAAGTCAACGTGTCCAGGAGTATCAATGATGTTCACCTTGTGGCCGTTCCATTCACAGGTAATGGCTGCCGATGCGATGGTGATTCCTCTTTCCTGTTCCTGCTGCATGAAGTCCATGGTGGCTCTGCCGTCGTGAACTTCACCAATGACACGGTTTACGCCGGTAAAGAAAAGAATACGTTCTGTTACGGTTGTTTTTCCGGCGTCTATATGCGCCGCGATGCCGATGTTTCTGACTTTGTTAATGCTCATTTCTCGTCTCTTTCAGATAATCCAGAATAATCAAAGAAGGCGACAATCTAAACGCAAGTTGTCAGAAAGTAAAGCCAAATATGCAAATTTTCTATTAAAACGACATGAGTTTCACATTGAATTCTTATACTCACAAGAAAAAACCGGCAGTAATGCCGGTCTGCAGACAGAATACATTGCACTTTCCGGTAGAATAAATCGTTTCACAGAAAAGCCCTCAACAGTTTTTCAGCACAGGTTTCGGCATCCAGAGCCGGGTCCATAACCACATAAGCCACCAGACCATCCACTGCCCCTGAAAGCGCAAAAGCTCTGGCGTCAACATCGCGCATCGGGTTTGCTTCGCCCTGAGCAACGGCGGCTTCAAGCATATGTTTATAAAAGTTCGTCATTTCTGATGTGTATTTCGACATTTCCGGCCAATAATCCGGATTCTTAAGCTTTTTGTACAGAGTCAGCATAACAAAAGTCATGTCGCGCGGATGATCTTTCCACCATTGCAGATAATCAATGAGAAATCCCTTTAACCCCATTCTTGGATTGCCGCTTTCAACAGCATCTGCGATCATCCGATGAACCGGCTCCATAAAAAGGCTGTTGGCGGCAAGAAATATTTCATCTTTTCCTGCGAAGTGATGATATATGCCGCCCTTGGTCAATCCGGCCTGCCTGGCGATTGCTTCCATTGATGCGCCTTCATAGCCTTTATCGACGAAAACATGAACTGCAGCTTCAAGGATTTCTTCCACCCGCTTTTCACGAGCAAGCTTGCGTGTCATTTCATTTACCTCCTGTAAGATATGGACGGATGTCCGGGCGCAACATCAGTTTCGGCATTATTCGCAGGAAAAACTTCATCAGTTCCCACAATGCGGCAAACCCGCCACCCTGAACAACACTCATTTCAAGATGAGAAAGCATTTCGAATAATTCCTTGAGTTTATCTTTGGGAAGATGCATGGGCGCATCCATAAGCGGACCGAACATCCAGTTCATGCCGGAACGGAGTGAAAGCTTTCTGAAACGCCGCTCGAATTCTGACAGCGCGGCCTGGCCGGTATCACCGGAACGGATCGCTGAAGCCGCAACTTCGGCAGCGATATCGCCGGTTTTTAAAGCGCCAAGATTGGTAATCATACCACAGGTCGTAACAGAGTCACCGACAGCAATAATGCCGTCTCCGACCATATTTTCAGGCAAGCGCCTCAAAAATCCTCTACAACCGTCGCTGAAACGCCCAGGAATTTCAGGAGTGCATCCCAAGCGGGCCAGAATGCGCGAATCTTTCTCCAGCCAGTCCGATACATATTCGTGAAGCGGACGATCAAGTTCCCGGTGGCGTCCCTTCTGAAGAGTTCCAGGCATCAGTTCCGTCCAGGATGGACCCGAAGACCAGTAAGACATTGCGGCTGGAGAACCGGGCGATGAATCCGGGTTGCCCACAACGAAACCGCATTCATCAACCGGATTTTCAAGCGCCGGCATATCGACCGCCACCCCGAAAGACCAGCCGACAGGTTTTTCATTGACTTTTATACCGGCGGAATGGGCCAGACTTCCGGTAATTCCCTCTGCGGAAATAACCACTCTGGCCTTAATTTCAGTGCCGCCATCAAGAGTAAGAACGCTCAATTCACCAAGACGAGAGATTTTTCGGACGCGGCTGTTCCATGCGATAATTGCACCGAGTTGAACGGCCTTCTGTGCAAGCGTCTCCACAAAACGGTCTTTCCAGACAACGGCAAAACCAGTCGGCAGACCACGTTCTTTTTTTGTGGCTACTCCATCCGGCCCCATAAGAATGAAATTGTGCAACCTGCCCCGCACCATTTCCGGCGAAAAATTAACGTCCAGTTCGTCTATCCGCAGACCGCCATCCGACGTTTCTTTAAGCATATATATATCGGGAACAGACGCAATCAGACCGCCATCGGGATGATGCGACCTGCGAGGAGACGGCAGACGATCAAGAACGGCGAGGTCAAGACCAAGCATCCTTCCGCGAATAGCTGCGCCCAATCCTGCCGGACCGGCACCGACAATAAGAAGATCATAAACTTTGTCGGTGTCGATACCCATACATGGTTCTGGAATATCTTTTTCATGCATACCTTCAGGCAGGCGATGAACCCGCAGTGCTCCGACGGCGCAATCCTCCTCACAAGCCATGCAACCCAGACACAGTTCCGGGCGGGCGACAGAAACCGGCCTGCACGGACCATTGGATTCAAAAACGAATTCCGGGCAGGTTCCGGCACATATTCCGCAGCCGGTGCAGCGCTCTGCGTCCAATTTAATGATATTCGGCATGTCAGTCTCTCCTAATTGAATTATCACGCCATAAATACCTACGGTCGGTATTATTAACCGACAAAAAGTAGAAAGTCAAGATGTTCGCATATCAAATTTTAATAATGGTCCAGAAGCATGAATCAGTGAGAGAGTAGAAAATATTCCCAACTTACAGTTTAAGTAGATATTTCAATTCGTTAAACTCGACAGCGACATTGTTTACGCTGCGTTGAATCGCCAAAGTGCTCTTTAATTTGCTTTTTTTAACGGACATGAATCAGAATGTGAAAAGCAATGCTGATAATCCTTCAAACTGTTGGAGATTTTCCGATGCGACTGAAATCACTGTTTCTTGTACTGCTGTTGACGCTGCCGACGTTTTTTATCTTTTCCTGCCAGTCAGATTCTGGCGGAAAAGAATCCCCTGATGGTGATGAATCCATAGATGGGGATCAGGATGCCGAAACTGTCTCTGAGGAAGAAAGCGACGGTGATTCGGAAAAAGAAGTATCTCAGGAAAAAGATACGGAAAACAGCGAATCGGAACAGGGTTGGCAGCCATACTGGCCGCCTGAAACCGACACGCCGATGATTGATACGCCGTTCGTACAGGAAATAAACCACACGGTCAACGAGCTTGAAGAGGGCATAGGCGGTCTTGTATCTGTGCTTGTTCCACCGGAAGAACTGAAAGACAGTTTTGAAACGCCCACACAGATTACCCCGCGCGGACTGATTATGCACGACGACTCAGGTAATCCGTATGTGCTCGGAACAGGCGAAAGCGACGCCGATCTTATCGCTGCCGCGTTCTGCGACAAAGGGCTTATGCTAGCAGGACCGGATAAGGTGTACATGCTGGCGCCTGGAGATGACGAATATACAGTAAGCGCCGTTCCGGCGGATATTTCGTCAGGCATCACCGGCTTGAGTTCCGGCGCGGAAAGAATTTACATCAATACGCTGAAAGGCCTGACCATCGCCGATTTCGAGTCGGAAATTGTCTGGCCCCGGAATGGTGATATAGTAATAGCCTCTTATGAATATGAAAGTACGGTTTACGTTGCAGAAACTGATTCTGTTGCGGCATTCAGCTCAGACGACCTGGAAAATCCGATCTGGACGCTTGGAAAAGCGCAGGGCCTCAATGTCGATCCGTTGATTGCAATTGTGCCGCATGTAAACCTTCCGCAGAACATCGACCTTGTAATTGTTGGAGAAAACGGACTGCAGGCTATTATGGAAAATGACGGCGAACCGGAACTGCTGCAGAATGTCACAGAATTCGCCACAGGCAGAATTCCTCTGGACGCACCGTCCTGCGCCGAACGCACATCGGACGGCGGGTTTATTGTTGGTACGGCCGGCGGAGCGTACAGGATAATGAACAGAGATGCCGGAAACGAATGGCGCGTTTACAACCAGATTCGCTGGCTTCCACATGAAAACGTCAAATCCATAGCCACAACTCCCGGCACTGAAGACAGCCCGATATACTTCGCAACACAGGAAGGTCTGGCCTTCGTCACGGTCGAGCACATGAATTTCGAACAGAAATCCGAATTCTTCGTGGATCGTATACTTAAACGCCATGATCGCGACGGAGCAGTCGCCGATTCGCACATGACAACGCCGGGCGACCTTTCGACAAGCATCCCATGGGATTCCGACAATGACGGCGGCTGGACCTGTTACTGGCTTTTAAGCGAATGCTTCCGCTACAAAGTCACCGGCGACGAAGAAGCCAAAGCGCATTTTGATAAATCGCTGGAACGCATGTTAAGTTTCCGCACTCTTACGGGAACAGATTATTTCCTCGCCAGAGCTGTCATAAGAAAAGACGGCTGCCAGCTGGATGACTGCGACAACCCGGACGACGGCGAATGGTTCACATCGCCAGACGGCGAATGGTGGGTGAAAGGCGACACGTCCAACGACGAAGTAACATCGCATATGTTTATGATGGGCCATGCTTACGACCTGTGCGCGGACGAGACGCAGAAACAGCAGATAAGAGATCACGTAAACGGTATAGTCGGAGGCATTATCGACCATGGTTATCAACTGTGGGATGTTGACGGACAGTGCACGACATACGGTCAGTTCGACCCGGAATACGTGAACGGCCTCGCCGGAAAATACAGCGACGGCGGCAGACGTTCGGCACAGATGCTCGGCGCACTCACACTTGCACAATACCTGACCGAAGATAAAAAATACGATGAAGCTAAAGAATACCTCATCAACGAACATCAATACGATGAAAACATAATGCACGAAAGCGAACCTGCTTTCCGGAAAGGAAGCGGAGATGGCGACGAGCTTGCAATGCAGGCTTTTTTCGTTCTGCTCAGATATGAAAAAGACCCGGCCCTTCGTGAGAAATGGCTTACAGGATGGCGCGGCACCTACTCGAACATGAAAACTCAGCAGGACGCGCTCTGGGATGTGGTTAACGCCGTTGTGGGAGGAGACAGCCCGGATTTCACGTACAGCAAACGCTGGTTTCAACTATATCCGATGGACCTGATCCGCTGGCCGCAACACAATCACCATCGTAAGGATATCGTTGACGCGCCGGAATACTATATGAACCAGCACCCGGAAAGACGCATGCGAAGCGATGGCTTCATCATTCCGCCGGATGAACGTCCGAATACGCGCCACAACACCTGCCAGTTCGAAGTTGAAGGCGGC
>JAKQSH010000241.1 GCA_029570245.1 Deltaproteobacteria bacterium
CTTCGAGACGCCCGGAATAAAAATCGCGCAGAGCTTTAATGTCCAGCCGCGCGCGCGTTGCAGTTGCAACATTTACCGGAATCACCAGCACGCGAGAATGAGCGAAGCGCGGAACCTTGTAGCGTCCGACATCGTTCGGGCGGGCGAAGTGGTCGATGAATCCGGCCTGCGCCACGGATGCGGCGAACAGCAGAAGCAGTACCACAAACAGGCAAAACAAAGGACGCGGTAAAAACCGCGTCCCAGTATTTTTCGAAAAAAACAAACTCACGCCGTTTTCGTCTGTCCTTCTTTGTTTTCCTTGAACATCTCGCCGATGGAACCGATGCTGCCCAGAATGCCGGAGGCTTCGAAGGGCATGAATATCTTGTTTGCGCGGCCTTCGGACATTTTTTCGAGAGCTTCAAGATACTTGATGGCGATGACGGCTTTGGTCGGCTGACCGTCGCGAATTCCGGTAAAGTATACTTTTATTCCTTCGGCATGGGCCGTTGCAACTTTTATAATGGCTTCGGCTTCACCTTCGGCGCGCAGCACGCGGGCGCGTTTGTCACCCTCGGCCTCAGCGATGGCGGCGTCGCGTTCGCCCTCGGCCTTGAGAATGGCGGATTTCTTTTCGCCCTCGGCCTGAGTAACGACGGCGCGGCGTTCGCGCTCGGCTTTCATCTGCTTTGCCATGGCCTCTTCGATTTCGGCGGGCGGATTGATGTTCTTGATTTCAACGCGGTTAACTTTCACACCCCACTTGTCGGTGGCTTCATCAAGCACCATGCGCAGTTTTGCGTTGACCGTCTCGCGCGATGTAAAGGTTTCGTCAAGATCGAGTTCGCCCATTACGTTACGCAGCGAGGTTACGGCCAACTGGCGAATTGCCAGAATGATGTCGGCGATTTCGTAGCTGGCGCGCACGGAATCTGCGATCTGAAAGTAAATGACCGAGTCAACGTGCATGGTGACGTTGTCGTGGGTTATGACCGGCTGCGGCGGAAAATCAAGCACCTGTTCGCGCAGGTCGATGCGTCTGAACATGCGGCCTTCGAGACGGAAGAGCCGGATGTTGTCGATTACCGGTACAATAAAATGCATGCCGGAATCCAGCACGCGGTGAAACTTGCCCAGTCGCTCGATGACGACGTGCTCGGCCTGACGCACAATGATAAGTCCCTTGATGATGAGAATGAAAACCAGCACCAAGATAACCAGCAGCACGGTACCAATAGCAGTCATACGCAGTCTCCTTTCAAAGTTTAATAGTCCGTCCTGCGTTTTTAACGGACGGATTTTCAGGCTTTTTCGACAATAAGTTTTGCGCCTTCAACGGCGACGACCTTAACACGCTCGCCTTCGCCGTAATGCTCGTCGTTTTCGGCCACCGCCGACCAGATTTCACCTTCGACTTTTATTTCACCGCGCGTCATGCGGCCTTCTATGCGCTTCAGAACCGTGGCGCTCATTCCGATGAGCCTGTCGGTGCCGCTTCTTACTTCGACACCTTTTTTACCCATGAAATACTTTTTAACGGTTTTCTGAATGACGAACATCATCAGGAAAGACGAAACCGCAAACACGCCGATCTGTCCGGCCAGCGGCATTTCGAGCCAGGCGAAAAACGCCGTGACCAGAGCGCCCAAGGCGAAAGGCAGCGCAAAGAACGCCACGGTCACGATTTCGAGTATAGTCATTGCGACCGCCATTATCAGCCAGAAATGCAGCCAGCCAAAAGATTCGAAAAGGCTTTCCATGACAACTCCTCCGGGCTTTTCATGTCCCCGCATAAAAACTGAAACGTGTTTTATAAACTATAATATTGGGTTCGCCTTTGCAAACTAATAAATATTCGACAAATCGCCAGAAAGATTTCACAGAAGAGCCCAGTCTGGCGGAAGAAATCCGAGCAGCCCGCCGAAAAACCACAGCAGCAGATTGAATGTCAGCGCCGGTGTCAGCGAACGCGTGCGTTTGTAGAGATATGCGGAAAAGAGCAGGGTAAAAAGACCGACAGGAAGAGACACCAGCACAAGAGGATAGATTTTTGAAAAGTAGAAATCCCAGAGACTGTCGAACTTCATCTGCTCCTTTGTCTGTATCAGAGTTGTTATCGTCAGCGACCAGCTTATTGCCATTACCCCGAGCCAGTAAAGAGTTACAGCCGCAAGACCGACATGAAGAGGACGCTCGATGTAACGGCGCTGAAGCAGCCCGTTAACCATCAACAGTGAAAACAGACACTTGGGCAGTTCCTTGACGAAGCTCAGAGCAAAACTTCCGGCGGTCTGTTTCCCGACATATGCGTTTGCGCCCCCCAAAAGGGAATAAAACTCCAGCGCCGCCGCGACACCGATGATTGCGCCAGTAAGAGCCCATCCAGAATTCGAGCTGTTCTGCCCCCATATGCCGCGAACGGCATCACCCAGTTTTTTGAACTTGAGCTTCATTAACAGCAGAAGCACCAGAAAAGACACATAAACGCTCACAATTGAAGAAATTCCCATGAAGATTTGTCGGTTATCCAGAAAAGCGTTTTCCTTATCAGTCAGATGCATGAATAACGGAGTTGCGAACTTTACAGCAAAAATGCTCAGCGTTGTCAGCACGTACCACAGCACGAATGTGCACACTTTGATATTCGGCGGAAAAACCGTTATTCCGTCTTCTGATTGATTCATTGTATTTTTTCCTGTTTTATTTTGTTTTAGTAATAATAACAGAAAAGTGTTGTCTGTGAAAATATTTCCGAACGCCCGCACATCAAAACTTGCAGATATCTGCATATTCCGCATATCATATGTGCGGGATTTTTATGAACCGGACAAGGCTGATGTTTTTTAGTCTCCGTTACACAACATGCTGGCTGCTGATCGCCTCTTTCAGCTTCAGCCTTATTATGCATTATCCGGTGCGGGCCTTCGCCGAAGATACCACTGCTGCGCCCGGCGACAAATCGACAGTAACTGGCGATGAAGCAGAACGGGCTAATAGCGCCGAAGCGGCCGAAGAGAACGCTGACAGCGGAAAAGATTCGGAATCACCGGCTGCAGACGCCGAAGAAACCAGGCCGGAAAAGGCCAGCGCACCGGGTGAAGGTGAAGCGCTGAAACCTGCCGGAAACTCCAGAAAGCTTTCCCCGGAAGAAGCGGTCAAACTGAGACAATCCTTAAAAATAAAAAGCCGCCGCAAGCTCAAGCAGACCAAAGAAAAAGACGCCGAAGACAGCGTTATGAAACGCATTTTCGATGCTGCTGAAGGAAAAGAGAAAGAGCGTTTCAACGTCGATTATGCCCCTTCAGAACCCGATCCGGAAAGCGCAGACGAGGAGACACCTTTCTACAAGCACTGGATATTCTGGACAATTATCGGAGTCGGGGCAGTGTCCGGCGTTGTGATCGGATTGAAGTACGGCCTGAGCAGCAACAAAACGATGTCCATCGACATAAGCAGGAGGGAGCAATGAAAAACACTCTTGCACTGCTTTGTCTGATTCTTCTGTCGTTGATTTGTGCATGTGAAGACACCGAAAATCTGGGGCTGTCGCTGGAACTGGTTACGCCGGACAATCAGGACCCATTCGAAGGAGTCACGCAGCTTTCAATTGAAATCAAAGATGCTGGAAACGAAGACAGAAAAACCACATACCCGTTTCATCCGGCAGACGGCTTTGACGATCTGTCTTTCCGCCTTAAAGACCTTGACCGCTACTCAAGTTTCGGCATCGAAATCAGAGGCGAAAATGCAGAAGGCGAGATCATTTCGCGCGGGCGGAGCACAACCATAAACGCAGGTGAAATGGAAAACGATGTTTTCAGCGTGTATTTTGCAAAAGTCAATGGAGTTTCAGTTCCTCCGCTTTCGCTGGGCAAAGCCCGCAGCGGCTTGCGTATTGTGGTTCCGGGCGACAACGACGCCGTAATAATCGGCGGCTCCGATATGAATTCCGAAGGGACGGAACTGGACACTATCGCCGAAGTCGAAAACCTCTCCGTACTTAAATATGTTGTCGGCAATCTCAATTACGGAGATGCAGACCTGCGCCTGGCTTCCGGCGTCGCAGAACACAGCGTCAGTTACCTGGACAGCGCCAATATTCTGGTTTTCGGTGGCTATTCACGCATCGGCGAAGATGTCAGCTACCTTGATCCTCCTCTGGTGATTTCGGCTAATGTCGAAGAATACCTGATCGAAACCGAGACCGAGAATTTCAATCCGCAGAGAGCACAGCACGCAGCAGTCCCTATTCCCGGAATGCGACAGGTTTTTATTTCGGGCGGAGTCAATTCCAACGGCGAAATTCTGGACGACGCCGCCGTTTACGATGATGAGACTCATACAACAAAGAAAGTATTCAACCTCAAAACTCCGCGCCGAAGACACACCCATACACCCATTTTCGACAGCGAAGGAAAATACACGGGAATTCTCATATGCGGCGGCACGGAAGAAAACGACAAACTCTGTGAATGGTGGAGCTCCGATTCCGACGACAGCCGAGTAATCGAAAGCGACCTGCATGCAGTATTAGAGGGTCATGCTTCTGCAACTCTTTCCGATGGAAGGGCGATTGTCGCCGGCGGAACGATTAACGGACAAGTTTCCGATTCCATTATGCTTTTTCGCATGGAATGTCTTGAATCGACCTGTGAACCGCTGAAGCTTATGAACAGTGTGCTGGAAATTGCGCGCAGCGGAGCCAGTTTAAGCAGCTTCGGCAGCGGACTGCTGATATGCGGTGGAATTGATATCTCCGGCAATGCACTTTCGAGCTGTGAAGTGCTGATGATCGGCGAAGGCACCAATATCACTCATTATTCCACAATTGAGATGGCCCACGCACGCATCGGACATGCATCGGTACTGCTGCCCGATGGAAACATCCTTATAGCCGGAGGCTGGAATCAGACTGAAGGTGTTCTGGATTCAATGGAGATATACACGCCGTAACAAATCCATTTGCGAGTGAACCTTTTTCCCCTTACTCACCTTGCCGCCTTTGCTTTTAATGACCATTATAAGGTATAATGCAGGGTCTGATGAATTATTCCTTGCTTTAAGCCTCGAAGGATGAAAAATGAGCCGCAAAATTGATGAAAGTGAAAAAATGATGCTGATCCCGACCGTAATAGAACAGAGCCATCGCGGCGAAAGAGCCTACGACATATATTCGCGTCTTTTAAAAGAACGCATAATTTTCATATGCGAAGACATTGATGACAGAGTCGCGTCCCTGGCTGTAGCCCAACTGCTTTTTCTGGAATCGGAAGACCCTGAAAAAGACGTGCATATCTACATCAACTCCAGAGGAGGAGAAATCACCTCCGGCATGGCGATTTACGACACCATGCAGCTTATCAAACCTCAGGTTCGCACTTACTGCATGGGGCAGGCGGCAAGCATGGGAGCCATGCTTTTAACTGCCGGAACAAAAGGAAAACGTTTTGTGCTGCCGCATTCGCGCGTAATGATTCACCAGCCCTGGGGCGGTTTCCAGGGCCAGGTCACAGACATCGACATTCACGCCCGCGAAATGCTTAAAATGAAGAAAACACTTACTGAACTCATGCACCTGCACACCGGGCAGAGCTTCAAAAAACTGCAGGCCGATATGGAACGCGACTTCTACATGGACGCCCATGCGGCGGTTGAATACGGTCTGGTGGATAAAGTTCTTGAAAAGAAGGTCGAATAATTGTAAATGGACGACGCTTCCGGGTATTAATCGACCACCCGGAAATGAGAGGATAAAGACGATATGAAAGAACT
>JAKQSH010000251.1 GCA_029570245.1 Deltaproteobacteria bacterium
TTTATGAAAGGCACCGACTTCAGGTAGTCGCGCAGGGCGCTTTTTAAGCGGCCCGTGCCGTGGCCATGAATGAAATACACAAAGGGCGCATTCTCGCGCATGGCGCGATCCAGAAAGAAGTCGGCCTGCTCCAGCGCGTCGTCCACCGTTTCGCCGCGCAGGTCGCAGGTCAGCGACTGTTCGCGCCGTTCGGGCTGCGCCACCGGCGCGTGATCGGTGATGCGTACGGTCTGTTTGCCGCCGCCCGGCTGCTGCGCAGGCGGGATGGCCAGCAGGCGCTCCAGCGGCACGCGCATTTTCAGGCGGCCGACTTCAACCAGCGCCGCGCCGCGCCCGTCTGGAGCTTCAACAATAACGCCGCGCCGGTCGAGATTGCTGATGTGTACCCAGGCGCCAGGCACGGCATCCTCGGCTTTGATATTGCGGAAGTTTACTTTGCCGGCCTGGTTGCGGCTTTCGCGCTCGCGCTTTTCTTCGGCGGCCTTTTCCGCCTGCATCGCAAGGCGATCTTCTTTTGCACGCAAATCGCTCAACGCCTCGTTGGCGTCCTTCATCGACCCCTGCTTCTGAATGGTGCGGACAATTTCGCGCACCTCGTCTTTCGCCCTGCGCACGCTGTCCAGCATTTCTTCCGAGCGTTTTCGCTCAAGCTCGAACTCGCGCGACTTGAGCAGCTGGAGCTTTGCAGCGTAATCGGACTTCAGTTTTTCGACTTCGCGCTTGCGAGCTTCGAGTTCTTCGTTAAGTTTGCGGCCGCGCTCCACCTCGCGTTCGAGCGCCTTCACCATCGTTTCGATTTCGACACCGCCCACATTCAGCTCCTGCGCACGCCTGACGACTTCATCCTGCAAGCCCAGTTCGCGCGCGATATTGAACGCCGACGACGAACCGGGCATGCCGATAGTGACGGTGTATGTCGGCTTCAGCAGTTCTTCCGAAAAACCGACTGCGGCGTTGGCGAATTCTTCGCGGCTGAAGGCCAGACGCTTGAGACTGTCGTAATGCGTGGCCACGGCGCAACGGGCCTGACGACGCGCGATGTTTTCCATTACGGCCTGCGCCAGAGCCGCGCCCTGCTGCGGGTCGGTGCCGATGATTATTTCATCCAGCAGCAATAACGAACGCTCGCCGCAATCGGACAGCAGACGGTTGAGGCTGCGGATGTTGGCGGAGAATGTCGATAGGCCATCGGAAATCGACTGCTCATCGCCCATGACAGTGACGACCTCGGAAAAGATGCCGACGCGCGAACCTTCGTCGCACGGCACATGCAGACCGCACATCGTCATAAGCGTAATAAGACCCATGGCCTTGAGCGATACTGTCTTGCCGCCGGCGTTGACGCCGGAAACTATGAGCACGCGGAATTTTTCGCCGATGGACAGATCGCTGGCGACGGCCTTCACGCCCTTCAGAATGAGCAGCGGATGGCGCGCCTGCCTCAAATCGAGCAGCGGTTCATCCACTATTTCCGGTGCGGTACAGTCCAGAGAAAAAGCCAGATGAGCTTTTGCCGAAATCACGTCAAGGTCAGTCAGCAGCGCCAGATTCGCCATAATTATTTCGCCGTCGGCTGCGACAGCGGCACTGAGTTCTTTAAGAATGCGGCGGGTCTCGCGCTCAAGCTCAAGTTCGGACATCTTGAGATCGTTGTTTATCATCACCAGTTCGTGCGGCTCGATAAACACCGTCTGGCCGGTCTGCGACGAGCCGTGCACAATACCCTTCACCTGCGAGCGTTCCTGCGAGCGAACAGGCAGAACGTAACGGTCTTCGCGCAGTGTGTAATAATTGTCCTGAAGTACGCGCTGCATTTCCGGAGCAGTAAGCATGGCTTCGAGTTTCTGCTTTATTCGGGCATGCAGATTGCGCACCTTTGTACGCAGCTCGGCCAGCGTGGCGCTTGCTTCGTCGCGGATTTCTCCTTTGTTGAAGTCGATGGAGGCTTCTATCAGTTCCAGCGAATACGTCACCGGCGCAAGCCCTTCGGCCAGCCCGGCCAGATGCGGCACGCGCGAGGCGTTTTTCTTGAGAGTCTTCGCCACGCGGTTTGAGGCTGCCGCCGTCTGCGCAACTTCGATCACCTCGGAAATCTCAAGCGTCATTTCCTTGGAGGCGCGCGCGATGTATTCACCAATGTTGTAAACACCGCCGAATGAAGGCGCGTCGTCAGTCTGCATCAGTTCACGATACTGCTGCACCAACAGCAGCTGATATTCTATTTCGTTCCTGTCGGAAAGAAACGGCAGGTCCATACAACGCGCTCTGCCCTTCAACGTGGCCGCAAAGCCCGAAAGCGCGTCAACAATTCTGTCCCACTCAAGGTCGTATAAAGTTTTGTCAGATACTCTGAAAGTCACGTTGCAACTCGCTTTCCGAAAACAATTAGCATACGGTTCAGCGTTAAGATAATAAAGATGCGCCTGCAAGGCAAGCAACTATTGAGTGACACGGTGAGACTCAAATCCTTCGAGTCTCCAGTTTGACATTCACACCCGAATGCCTGCATAATTATGCTCATTGCATTTGCGGAAATATCCGGCGCTCGTACAAAAGCGACGCGGGGAATCAAATGATAAGAAAAAAAAGACGTGTGAAAATAAGCGCCAGAATAAAGGAACTGCGTCCGACCCTGTGGGAAGAAGCGAAAACCGTTCCCAACATAATGACATTCGCCCGAATTCTGGCGATTCCGGTCATGCTGGTGCTGACCATGCAGCAGACGCCCGAACTATCGTTCATTTCAGCATGGATATACGGACTGGTGGCAATAACAGACATGCTTGACGGCTGGCTGGCGAGAAAACTCAATCAGGTGACGATACTCGGAAAATACCTCGACCCGCTGGCCGACAAACTCATGGTTCTTTCGCTGCTGATGGCAATGCTGGTGCTTAAGCGAGTGCCGCTGTGGGTGGTGATAGTTCTGCTGGTGCGCGAAATCGCCATAACCGGCCTGCGCTCAATCGCCAGCTCTGAAGGACTTGTGATTGCGGCAGATAAAATGGGCAAGGCCAAAACCGCCTTCCAGATGGTGGGACTGATCGCGCTTTGTGTGCATTATCCCTATATCGTCAATTTCCTGGTATGGGAAGGAGAACTGGATTTCAACCGAATAGGGCTGGCGCTGCTTTACGGTTCGGTTTTCTTTTCTCTGTATTCAGCCGGGGAGTATTTCATAAGCTTCGTGCGCGAAATGCGCAACGTCAGGAATTCCGGCGCAAAACGAGAAAACCGGGACATTACCCCATAGAATATTTCCGAAAATGCAATGGGACCGGGTATTTCCCGATCCCATTGCCTGCACCAAACCTCTCCATCGCAACCATCTAAAAGCTATCCCACCCTTATCCGTATGCGAAAAGCTTCCGCATGGAATGTGAAGCCTCAACAATGAATAATTATTCAGGCTCAGGTAGAAAAATAACCGCAGCATTGACTGTTGTCAAGAAATCTTGAGACATCCATCAGCACATCGTGAAACAAGCATGTTGACACCGGAATCAGAGCGGCTAAACTGCATTGAGAATGGAGCGAAAGCGTATGAATTCAAACTGGAAAACAGTGTCGGCGCTGCTGTTTGCGGTCGCCATAACCGTAATAATAATATCTGATCTGCGCAATCTGTTGCGTGGAGAACCGCCGTTCAGCATTCCTCCCGGAGAACGTCTGCACGAAGTTTATCCCGAAGCGCATTCGTTCAGACTGGATAAAAGCGGCTCATGGCCCTGCCTGGCTGCGCTGGATGCCGGCGGAAATGAAATCGGAGCCGTGTTTTTAAGCGACCATCTGCCCCCGACGGTAAGAGGCTATGCAGGAGCGATGTCTCTGCTGGCCGCCTTCGATAAAAACGGCATCATTCATGGCGCAAGCGTTCTGAAGCATTCAGAAACTCCGGCGTATTTTTCCATGATTACCGGGGCCGGGTTTCTGAAGCGTTTCAATGGTGAAAATGTCAGTGGCGATTTCAGTGACCTCGACGCCGTAAGCGGCGCGACAATAACATCCGAAGCCATAAAAAAAGACCTCATCGAAGGCGCACGCCTGCTTGCCCATGAAAGATACGGCATAAAAAGCCAATCAACCGGAAAATCATCATCGAAAGAATTTTTTGAAATTGCATCAATCGCTTTACTGCTGGTGCTGGCGAGCGTCGCATATGTGATGCGAAACAGACGCCTGCGCCATGCTTCGCTTCTGGCATCGGTAATTATACTTGGGCTATGGCTTAATTGCTCATTGAGCATACAGCAGATTTCCACACTGGCGGCGCTGTCCATACCGGCGGCATCAGGCGCAATGCTGCTGCTGCTGATCTTCGCACTGATAAGCGCAGCCACACGCAGACAGATATATTGTCACATGCTCTGCCCATTCGGAGCGATGCAGGAATTCATGTACTCCCTTGTTCCTTATCGTCTGGCGCCTTCACAGAAACTTATGCTGTGGGCTTCACGGATCAAGTTTCTGACGCTGTTTGCAGTAATCTGCGCATTCTTCGCCTTCGGCTTCAAAGCGGCGCTGATGACAGAACCCTTCGGCGCGGTCTTCGAGTTCTCGGCTTCAAGATATTCCATGGCATTTGCGGTGACGCTGCTGCTCGCATCCGGCATATACAAAAGGTTTTTCTGCCGCTGTCTGTGCCCCAGCGGGGCATGCCTGCATGCGGTCGCAAAAACAAGCGCCGCCCTGCAACATTTTGTGGGAAAGCGTCATTCGGTTTCCGTCGGAACGACACACGGCAGGCTGCTGAATGGCTGGCGCGACATCTTATTTGTTTTGTTGCTGTTGCTTGCTCTGTCTGCGATGGCAGGAGTCGGGATGCAGCAACATTACGAAATAGCGCAGCAGGAAGGAAAAACACAGGCAGAGCAGCGAAAATTTGAGAAAGTGAACGTTGAACGCATCCGCGAAGGCGTATACAATAAAAAATTGTCGGACATTAAGGCGAAATACTGGAAAACCGCAGATGAAGACGAATAAGGGATCAGCCGGAACGGTAACGTGCGAACTCTGCCCCAAAGAGTGCCGCCTTGCCGCCTTCGAACGCGGCGACTGCGGAGTTCGTTACAATGCCGGAGGAGAACTGCACACTCTGGTATACGGAAAAGCCTGCTCGCTGCACATCGACCCCATGGAAAAAAAACCGATGTTCCATTTTCTGCCCGGAACGCCGATTTTTTCCGTGGCGACAGCCGGATGCAATCTGCACTGTAAATTCTGCCAGAACTGGCAGATATCGCAGAAAAAACCGGAAGAAATCGACAACGCCGATGCACCGCCGCAATTCATTGTCGATAACGCGATATCAAACGGCTGTCGTTCGATTGCCTACACATACACCGACCCGACAGTATTTTACGAATATACTTACGATACGGCCAGGCTGGCGAGAGAAGCGGGCTTGCGCAATGTGCTTGTGACAGCCGGATACATCAACGAAAAGCCGCTGCGCGAACTGTGCCGATTCATCGACGGCGCGAACGTCGATCTGAAAGCCTTCGACGATCGTTTTTACCGTGAAGTCTGCGACGGAAGTCTGGCTCCGGTTCTGCGTGCGCTTGAAGTAATGAATGAAGAAAAAGTTTTCATCGAAATTACAAATCTCATAGTTCCCGGCCTTAACGACAACATGGTGAAGATTTCGCAGATGTGTCGCTGGATCGTCGAAAAACTCGGAGATGAAACTCCGCTGCACTTCTCACGCTTCAGCCCGCAGTATCAACTGCTTAACCTGCCGCCCACTCCGGGCGACACTCTGGAGAGAGCCGCACATCTTGCAAAAGAAGCCGGGCTCAAACACGTTTATGTCGGAAACATGCGCCTGCCGGAATTCGAGAACACATATTGCCCCGGCTGCGGTACGTTGCTGATTGAACGCGCCATTTTCAGAATTCAGGCAAACAACATCAAAGACGGTCTCTGTCCGCAGTGCGGCAGAAAACAGCATGGAGTGTGGAAGTGAGCAAAATACCAGTAAAGTGCAGCAGGAGAAATTTTCTGGCCGGAATACTGGCTCTTACGCTTGGAAGTATCTCCATTTTTGACGGCAGACGGAAAACAGCTGCAAGGCTCAAGCGCCGGACTGATATTGCAGGACGGAAAGCAATGTTCTTCAGAAAAGGAGCCTGAAACATGAGAATCCCAACAGATGTGCTATTGAAAATGACGTTTCTGCTTATGGTCTGTACAACGTTCGCCTGCACAACTTCACAGCTTGACAGCGGAAGCGCTTCGGCTGCACAGGAAAAAATTCAGGCACCATTACAGGAAAAGCCTGCACACACTGGACTGAACATTCCGGCATCTGTGGCCGGAGGATTTTACCCTGCAGACAGCGCCGCACTCTCTGCGATGCTTGACAATTTTCTGAATCAGGCTCAGAAAAAAGAGTTGCCCGGATTGTGGGGCATTATTGCACCACACGCAGGCTACATATATTCCGCACCGATTGCCGCTTCCGCTTATAAACAGGTGGAAGGCCGCGACTTCAGAACGGTAGTTGTAATAGCATTCTCCCACCGCCCCTTTTATCAGGACGGCAGACCCATATTCAACGGCGTGGCGACAGTAGAAGCAGACAGCTTCGAGACACCGCTGGGCCCGGTTGAAGTCGATCTTGCAGCAGTACGGGCCTTGCGCAATGCGAACCCGGATATCGGCAGCAGCCCTGCGTTGTTTTACGGCGAACACTCGCTTGAGGTTCAGTTGCCGTTCATCAAAGCAGTGCTGCCTAATGCAAAATTGCTTCCGCTGATGTTCGGCGTAGAATACAATTTCGATGCAGCCGAACATTTATCGCAAGAATTGTACAAGCTGTTCGGTAACGACAGAAACGTGCTTTTTGTGGCGTCAACCGATCTTTCGCATTATTTTCCATACGAAACATGCCGCGAACTTGACGGCGCCACATGCCGGATGATTGAGAATCTGGATTTTGAGCAAATGACGAAGCGTGCAATGAGCGGTAATGTTGATTGTTGCGGACTTCTGCCTGTGCTCACTATGATGCACCTGCATAAGATGATTGGCGGTCCTCAACCGCAGACTCTTGATATGCGCAACTCCGGTGATACATCCGGCGTAAAAGACAAAGTGGTCGGATACGCCGCAATTGCATTTTCAAGAAAAAATCCCCAAACGGCTGAAAATAGACATGTAGATCAGAAAAAGGAGGCGGAAATGTCGGAATATAATCTCAATCGCGAACAGAAAAAGGCTCTCCTCGATCTGGCGCGCCGAACAGTGGAAACCTATGTTAAAGAACACCGCAGGTTCAAAGCCGACATCAGCGACAGCCTTCTGCTGCAGAACGGAGCAGCTTTTGTGACGCTGAAAAAACACGGCGATCTGCGCGGCTGCATCGGCCACGTCGAAGCGATTGTGCCGCTGGCGGATTGCATACAGG
>JAKQSH010000437.1 GCA_029570245.1 Deltaproteobacteria bacterium
TGCGGTCAAGTCCAGCACTTACGAGTGCGGCGAGCAGACCATCGGCACGGCCTGGGTGCAGTTCAACGTCGGTTATTATCTCTTCGCTCTGCTCTTCCTGGTTTTCGACGTTGAAATGATTTTTCTCTATCCCTGGGCCAGCGTATTTAAAGACATCGGACTGGTTGCGCTGATCGAAGGCGTCATATTTGTTGCCATTCTCACTTTCGGTCTGGTTTACGCCTGGAGAAAAGGAGCGCTGGAATGGGTATAATTCTGGACAAGATTCCGAGCGTGCTTGAGCCCATTCCGGGCGGAAACTTTGTGCTGGCCCGTCTCGACGATGTCATAAACTGGGCGCGTTCGAACAGTCTGTGGCCGCTGACATTCGGAACATCGTGCTGCGCCATCGAAATGATGCACACCGGCTGCGCCCGTCACGACTGGTCACGCTTCGGCTTCGAAGTAAACCGCGCCAGTCCGCGTCAGGCCGACATGATCGTTGTCGCCGGCACCATCGTTTACAAACTGGCACCGCTGCTCAAACGCCTTTACGACCAGATGCCCGAACCCAAATATGTAGTCGCGATGGGCTCCTGCGCCATTTCCGGCGGACCGTTTCACTACAACTCTTACAGCACGCTGAACGGCGTGGATAAAATACTTCCGGTGGATGTCTACATTCCCGGTTGTCCTCCCAGGCCGGAAGCGCTTCTGCATGGGCTGTTGCAGTTGCAGAAGAAAATAAAAACCGAATCCATTAAAGACAGACTGCACGGTTGAAGCGTACCATGAGCGAAGAAATAAAAAACACAACAGAAACTGCGGTTGAAGCTCCAGTCGTTCACGATGCCGAGCTGCATGCCGTAATAAGCGGCGCTTTTCCCGACGTTGTCATGGTTGCGTCTCCACAGATTGCAACCTACGCCGTCAAGCCTGCACATCTGCACGCCTTTGCGCTCTTCCTGCGCGACGATGCGCGCTGCGGATTCGATTTTCCGCTGCTGGTAACAGGCGTCGATCGTGCTCCCGAAAACCGCATGGAGGTTTTCTATCATCTGCTGCGCACCCGCGACGGGCGCAAGGTCGTCATAAAAATAGACCTTGATCGCGTCAATCCTGTACTGCCTTCGCTGGCGATGATTTATCGTTCCTTCGACTGGCACGAGCGCGAACAGATGGAGCTTTTAGGCATTACTTTCGAGGGGCATCCCGATCCGCGCAAACTGTTGCTGGACGATACCTATACGGGCTATCCGCTGCGCAAGGAATACGAGGACGAAGCCCACGAATACATCAAACGTCCATACTGAAAGAGGTATGACGGTGACTATTGATTGTTGCGAAGAAAGACTGGTTAAAAATCTGGACACTCAGGAATACTGGGTGAACATGGGGCCGCAGCACCCGTCCACTCACGGCGTTCTGCGTTTTCTGGTAAAGCTTGACGGCGAAACCATTGTTGATGTGATTCCGCATATAGGTTATATGCATCGCGGCATCGAAAAAATGGCCGAGAACGTGACCTATGTGCAGTTCAATCATCTTACAAGCCGCCTCGACTACCTTTCGGCCATGATAAACAACTGGGGCTACTGCATGTGTGTGGAAAAAGCCCTGGGCATCGAAGTTCCGGCGCGTGCCGAGTACGTGCGCATCATAATGTCGGAGTTGACGCGCATTGCTTCTCATCAACTGTGGTGGGGAGTTTACGGCATGGACCTCGGCGCGTTCACTCCCATGATGCACAGCTTCCGCGACCGCGAAACAATCAACGACATTCTGGAAGAAACCTGCGGTTCGCGCCTGACTACGCATTATATCCGCATCGGCGGCCTTTCGAACGACGTGCACGAGAACTTCGTTCCGCGCATCAGGAAATTCATCGACTTTTTCAGAAAAGCTCTGGTCGAATACGCCACTCTGGTCAGCGGCAACGTCATTTTCAGAGCGCGCGCCGAAGGTGTCGGCATTCTCCCGCCCGAAGTCGGTCTGTCTTACGGCTGCTCTGGTTCAACACTGCGCGGCAGCGGCGTGAATTATGACGTGCGCAAGCAGGACCCTTACGGCTATTACGACCGTATGAATTTTGAAGTTCCGCTCGGCACGAAGGGCGATTCGCTTGACCGTTACGAATGCCGTTTCCTCGAAATGGAACAGTCCATGCGCATCATTGAGCAGTGTCTTGAGCAGATGGAGCCTGGCGAAGTAATGGCCAAAGTGCCGAAAAAAATCAAGCTGCCAGCGGGCGAATACTTCTCGCATGTTGAAACTGCCCGTGGCGATCACGCCTACTTCATCGTCTCCGACGGCGGCGCCAATCCCTGTCGCTTAAGAGTGCGTTCTCCTGGCTACTCGAATCTGGCGGTTCTGCCCGAAGTCGTGCGTGGCTGGCGTGTGGCCGATATGGTCACAATTTCTTCAACTCTGGACCTGGTTGCTCCCGATATCGACCGTTAGGCGGAACGTGAGAAGGAAGCCATGAAACAGATTCTGAATTATTTTTATCATACCGAGGAACTCACCCGCGACATCGACGCTCTGCTGGTTTCCGTCGCCCAGGCTCTGGGTCTGCCGGAATGGACAGCTGTGGCGGTCGAAGTTCTGGGCGTGATTCTGATGATCTGCGTCTTCCTGGCCCTGATGGCGCTTTTCCTTGTTTATCTTGAGCGCAAGGTTGCCGGTCGTTTCCAGCTGCGTTACGGCCCTAATCGTGTCGGTCCGTTCGGGCTTCTGCAGACCATCGCCGATGCCATGAAGCTTTTCTTCAAGGAAGACATAGTTCCGGCCAACGCCGACAAGCTCATCTACAAAGCCGCTCCGGCGTTCTGTTTCGGTTCGGCGTTCATCGCGCTGGCTTTTGTTCCCTGGAGTCCGAACACTGCTCCGGTTGACTTGAACGTAGGAATTCTGTTTTATACCGCCATCACTTCGCTGGCCGTGCTGGGCCTGCTCATGGCCGGTTGGGGTTCCAACAGCAAGT
>JAKQSH010000448.1 GCA_029570245.1 Deltaproteobacteria bacterium
AATGAAAATCTGCATCCCGGAACGACGCACAATATAACGCTCAACCCCGAAAAATGGTTCGACCCGGCCGGAAATCCGCTGGGTGAATATACACTGTCGTTCACAACCGAAGGCGAAGCGCCTGACACGCCATGCGCCGACGGTGACGCCGACGGTGACGAATCCCAGCAGAATCCGTATATCGAAAACTCACTGCCTGCCGACGGGCAGATGGGCGTGGCGCTCGATCTGGACGACATCAAAATAAAATTCAGTCAGATTATGGAAACCTACAATTACGATCTGGCCGACGGAATAAGCGTCACAGGCGACGACAGCCACCAGGTCGCTTTCAGCGCCTCGTGGATTCTGAGCAACCAGTGGATACGCATCGACCTGCTTGAGAATCTGCATGTCGATACGGAATATACCGTCACCATCGCCGCCGGACTGGTAAGCGATCAGGGCGATTACCCGCTGGGTGAAGTATCCATCTGGTTTTCAACTGCCGCGCCACAGGAAGACGGCGACAAAGAAGCCGAACTCGATCAGGAAGCCGTTCCCGACACCGATACCGACGGCACGCCGCCTTCAAACATCCTTGAACTGGACGACTTCATTTATGGTTTTGCGGACGACGTTCCGTACAATCCGCAACAGCACCAGCGCTCGGTGGAAGCCTACTGGAACGAAGAAAACGAGAAAATCGTCGTGGTTCATCACAATGTGCCGTACGACCACAATCTTTCGGGCTTCGATGTCGATCTGACCCAGACCGGCTGGCGCATCGAACTGGTGGAGATGGCGTCTGCGGCGGTGCCGTCTGGAACCGACTACCCGTATGATATCACAATCAGCATCGACGGAGCGGCTGGTTTTCCCGGAGAGTGGGACGTGGCTGTTTATTACGACGGCGCTGTTGAGCCTGATGAAACCGACCTGGTGGTGCCGCAACGCTGAGAATTTCCTTTCCATGCGCGGGTCTGCATGGCGGCGCTTTTCAGACTCATTGAGTTTTCAGTCTGTTCGGAACGGTGCATAAGCGAATTCAAGTTTTGAAAATGGAGAGATCGGAACCATGAAAAGAATGACGCTTGTTTTTGTACTGCTGATTCTGGCAATCCTTCCAATGGCGTTTTCCTGCGGATCGGACGACAGCGGCGAAGGCGAGGGCGAAGGCGAAGGCGAAGGTGAAGGCGAGGGTGAAGGTGAAGGTGAAGGTGAAGGCGAAGGCGAAGGCGAGGGTGAAGGTGAAGGCGAAGGCGAACAGCCTGAGGAATACGCCAAACTTTATCTGGTGGGTGGCGGAACATACGAAAACCCGCACACCGGTGCAACCTACACTTTCAACAGTGACGGATCGCTCAACTTTTTCGACGGCGAATCCCTCAACATGCCTGGGACCTGGGAATATCAGGGCTGCGAACTTTATCTGGCCTACGGCGCTTCCGGCGGCAGCGTCAGATATGAAGAGCGTTACAGCATGGCTCTTACCAACGACAAGGGCGACGAGCTGTATTTCAACAATGTGGCCAGAGTTTCGGGGACAGCCGGATTTTTCCCCGGCGATTACGTTTACACATACGAACTGCGCGAGATCGGACCGGGCGACGAGCTTACGGCTGCAAGCCGCAAAGAGGTGGCCGAGTACGTTTTCCGCGAAGACATGACATACGACTATACGCTTTACAATTACGCCTGGGATGAAACTGCAAAAGACTGGGCGGAACCCAACGTGTGGCAGTCCGCCGGTTCGGGGCACCAGTTGTCCTGGCAGGACGGCGACATCTCGCTGGTGAAGTGCGGCGAAACGGACTACATACAGGGCGCTTACGAAAGCGTATGGTCCGAGCCATGGACGGAGCTTGAAAACTGAAAATCCAGAAACCTTATTTCCATATCTGACGGATGGTGAAAAGCTGGCTGGAAAAATGCAGAATAAGATGTGGTTGACAGTAATTCTTCCGGCGCTGTTGGCGCTGACGTCGTGTTTTGACAGAGGCAGCCTGTGCTGGAGTGTGCTTGAAGACAGCAACGAATGCAGGGCGCTTGAATGAGCGCATGATTGAAAACCGAATGATGCAGAAAACCCCGGTCTTTACAGACCGGGGTTTTCTCTTGGGGGAAATAGAGAGCCGCTTTCTGTTGCGGCTCTCATCGGATGTTTCTATCACTCACCGGCATAGCGCAGCAGCGTTCCGGCTTCGCCGCCCAACCACAGTTCCCGCCCGGCCAGGCCGAGAATACTTGACAGTTCGCGATTGGTGCAGGCATAGGACTCGCTCCACTCGGAACCGTTCCACTGCAGCATAGAGCCCCTATTACATGCTATGAACAGGTTGTCCACGCCGAAACCGTGAATAGCTCTCGGATATTCAGGATTGAGGTTTCTCTTTACGATTCTCCATGTGTGCCCGTTGTAATGCACAACTTTTGTAGATGTTATTCCCCAAACATCGTCTGCTGCAAACGGATAAATACCCAGGAGCTTTTCCTGTTCCCATGCCAGAGATACCCATTGATTCTTCCATTCGCTGCCGTTCCAGAATTTAAGGCTGCCTTTTCTGCCGTCGGGACCCATGATCCAGATATGGTCGGAATCAATCCCGTCCATGAATTCAATCGTGCGCATGTTTTCGAAACTTGTTTTTTCCATTGATGACCCGTCCCAGTGAATAGTGATGCCAGCAGAGTTGCTGCTGTCAACGTTGATTGCTCCGCCAAGCCATATGTCGTCTCCGGCCGCTACGAAGAAGTCCGTCAGTGAAAAATATCCCATGCCGTCGCTGTTGTCGTTTTCAATTACGAGAGTTTCTTCAAGAGCCTGTCCGTCAAAATGCAGCAGCCTGAAGTTCTGATTCTCCACGGATGCCCGCGTCAGAAAATATGCTTCATCGGTGCCGTATCTTTTTGCTTTGATTATCTGCGGCCAGCCCATGAGACCGGAATCAAGTTCGGCCCACGTTCCTGAAGAAAAACGGTATATTTCGCCGCCGGAAGTCGATATGAACAGATTGTCGCTGCTGTTTCCCCACATAAGCTCAATGTAATCGCGGGTGGGAGGAATGAGAGGCTGGCTGCTTTCAGCTCTTTCGGCATTAGCCTTCAATTCGGTTCCGTCCCATTTCCAGAGCATGCCGTAATCTGAATGCAACCCGTCACTTCTGTCTACTTCAGTTACGCCGGAGAACCAGATGCTGTCGGGCGAATTGCCCCATATTTTCAGAATGTATGAGTTGCTGTCTACAACAATCCTGTTCCAGTCGATGCCGTCGAAGTGAAAAAGTGCGGATTCATACTGCGAACAATCTCTGTATTCGTTGATGTAGCAGGTATATCCGGCGGCCCAGATGTCGTTGCGGTCAAGAACATGAGTTTCCTTGATTGCGGTGAATTTTTCCTCATCATTAAAACTGTAGTGCCGGATTTCTCCATTGTCCCACTCAAAAATGGTGTCTGCATACTGGAAAACCAGCCAGTTTTCTCCAGCAACGGTAAACTCTGTGATTCCGAATCCAAATGAACGGTCGATGTTTCCGGGAATCGAAGTATAAATATCAGAGATATCTTCTATAATTTCGCTGCGATCTGCCCATGCTCCGTTAACCCATTGCCACAGCAGAGGTTCATCTTTCAGGAGCATCATCCAGACATCGCCGGACTCGGAAGCGGAGAGATAGAATTCGTCAACCGGGATAGAAATGAAGCCGTCATATATCTCACCGCTGGATTTAGGATTTACGACTGAATTATGATTGCTGCCGTACAGTATTTTCTGAATGTCTGAGAATAAACGCCACTTACCGTTCTTGTATAAATAAACACGTTTCTTTATCAAATCCACCCCATAAGCAGAACTGGTTGACACCGGGAAGAATCTGGAAATGGTTACATTGGGCATTTCCATACGCCAGCGCCGGTTTTTGTATACCAGGATGCCATCAATAGTGCCAAGCACATCCGCGCCGTCGCCACGCTTCCAGACATCGTAAACTCTTTTACCGTAATATTGTTCGGGAATCGTAATGCCGGACCAGTGTTCGCCATCAAACTTCATCATGCTTGTAAGTTCCTCACAGACAGCGGTTACATTACCGGAGTTGTCGCCTTCCAGATTTGAAAGCTTGCAATCAATTTGAGACAGATTTTCCCAGCCCGATTCCTCCATGTTTTCGCAGGTCATGGCGGGCCAGACCTGGTCCCAGTTTTCGGCGCGGTCGGGGTTGCCGGTAGAGAGCAGGTTGCTTCCGGCCTCTTCTTCTGTGTCCAGAATGCCGTCGCCGTCAAGGTCGCGATAGAGCCTGAAGGCAGCAATAATGCTGCGGTTGATTTCGCTCAGGAACTCCTGATTGCTGTCAAGATCGACTGTGATGTCGCCAGAAGTCGCATCTGCCAGAGCCGAAAAGGTTTCGGGTGAAATCATGGCGCTTGTATCGAGTACGGCAATCAGAGAATCGCGTTCTTCGGCTTTCCAGCGGAAGTTTCCGTGCTGGGCCGAAAACGGCAGCAGGCCGAACAATCCAGTTTCGATGCGGATTTTTCTGCCGTCGAAAACTCCCTCTGCGGTAAAAGCCTGAGAATCTTTCGACAGACGCAGGTCGAGCGAACTGAATTCCATATCGGGCGGCGCTTCAAGTACAAAGCGCGTTGTGGAACGTTCGGAAATAGAACACATCACATCCGAACCGGAATCCGAAATCAGCTCTTCGCCGAAAGTGGTGCTGTTCCATACGCCGCCGGAGAGAAACACGTTATGAACGCCCAATGAGATTTTATTCCATTCCGTGTTTTCTACTTCTTCTCCAATCAGTTTCGGATTGCCTTGAATCATGTTGCGGGCTATTACGCGGATTTCAACTTCCGAAGGATTTCCCACGGTAGAGCCGCCTTTGGGACTGAAGTTCACCTGCTGTTCCTCATCGGGCGTGGCGTTTCCATTTTCTCCACTCCCGGCACACGAGACGCAGAACAGCGCCGCCGCAAGCAGCACAAAAGTCAGGAACAATCGCATAGCTTTCATTTCTTATCTCCTTTGCTGACAGAAATGCTTTTTCCAGCTTTCTTTTCATCCGAAAGCGGACGGGTAAGAGGATAGAATGCCGTCACCAGCTGGTAGACTTCTTCGGCTTCTTCCTCTCCGTCCAGCAGAACGTAAATGCGACCAAGGCTTTCTTCCATGATGTCACAGATTTTCTTGTATGTATCACGCGAAACGGCGCAGGTCAGGCCACCCAGACGACGGCGGTCTGACGGGCTTTCCAGCGCCGAGGCCGCCTCTTTGAAACGCTGCCGGTAATAGGTTTTCACCGCCAGCGAACGCATGTCGTCGCCGGTGGCGATGTGATGTTCGCAATGCCGGAGCCGCCCGGCTGCGTCTCGTTCAAGCAGACCCAGTTCGAGCAGCTTTGCAAGAGCTTTGCGCAGTCGCGTTGCACCCACTTTGAACGGCAGACGAGCCGAAACGTATCCGGCGTTCTCCTCGAAATCCTTCAGCTCCACCATTTCGCGCAGTGCCAGCATGAGCGGATCGGCGTAATATTCCATCTGTTTCAGGTCGAGACGGTGCAGTTTTGAGAAACTTCCGAAGGAGCACAGACGCTCCAGCGCAAGCTGCTTGCAGCGCTCGTCGGCGGCCTGTCCGTAATCGACCAGAGCCAGAAAGAATTCCTGCTCGCGGCGGTTGAGTTCGAATATCTGCCCCAGTCGTGCTGCAAGTTCGCCCGAAATGTTGTGCCTGCCGTCAGCCACCATTTTTATGTGGCTTTTGCTGGCGATTCCCAGACGCGTCGCCAGAAACTGATACGAATATTTGGAATCGGCGGCCTTCAGTTCGGCCAGCCGATCTTTTATGAAGCTGCGATAATCACGATATGAGAAAATGTTCAGCTGAGATTTTTTCATGTCTTTTCTCTTTTCGTTCCATAATTCCGCTCACGCACGATTAAAGCTTCCTGCCGTTTCTTAATTATTGCAAGCTCAAAACACGGGTCAGATGCAGATAACGTTCATTGTTCAGAGAACGCGGCAAACACTCAATCGTCAATAAAAGCATATAATATCAATGAGTTATTGTTAATATGAGTTGCAGTTCTTTTTGAATCATTCTGAATTTTCAAAGAACGAGTAACCTGGACATGAAAAAACACCGATTTTTTGCCGATTATGTTTCTATTATTTCTATATATGCTATAATATCTACTGGAGAGAGGTTTTAGGAGGCTGCACGATGGTGATTGAAGCGCGGTTCGGAAAGCTTGAAACTATAGAGAATATAAGCGTTTTTCTGTGCGGAAATCGCTTTCCGACTGGCTCTGATCGTGATATTGTCAGAAAAGAAGCAGGCTCTTTCCGCCGCAGACAATCGTTTGAGGCGGTGATGTGTGTAAAAAGGCAGTAAAAGCATGATGAGGTTCAGGCTGCTCATCCTGGGGGGGATAGTAACGGCGCTGCTGTCGCTGTCCGCCTGTCTCGAAGTCGAACCCGCCGGAAGCGACGGCGACTCCGACCTGCCCATTATTGTTGACGGCGATCTGCATATCATAATCGACGGCGATTCCGAAGATTCGGAAAACGGTGATGCGGATGTATTTGAAGCGGAAGAAGTCGAAGGCGACGACGAAACCGTAGACGGCGAGCAGCCCTATTTCGAGTGCGAAGAAGAATGTCAGGCGGAACTAAACCGTGTCTGCGATCACGGCAGCGGAACATGCGTATGCGACGCCGGCTTCTGCGATATCGACGGTCTGTGCGTGGCCGACGGCTTCGAGCCGCCGGAACTGCCCTGTGCCGTATGTGACGTTCAGCTTAATGCATCCGGCTGGAGCGCCGTAACCGACGCGCGGCTGTGTCGCGCATCCGGCGGGCAGTGCGATGCCGCCGAATACTGTGACGGCGCAAGTCCTTATTGCCCGGAAGACCGCAAAACCGTTGAAGAATGCCGTCCGGCTGCCGGAGAGTGCGACCTGGCCGAGTTCTGCGACGGACTTCACAACGATTGCCCGGAAGACAGGAAATCCTTCGACAGATGCCGTGAGGCCGAAGACGGATGCGACGCCGCCGAATTCTGTAACGGCGTCTCCGATGTCTGCCCGGACGATTCACTTAAAGCCGCCAATACCGTCTGCCGGGTTTCCGCCGGCGGATGCGATGTCAGCGAGTTCTGCGATGGAATCTCGAAATCCTGTCCTGAAGACGCTTTGCGGGCCGAAGGCGTGGTCTGCCGTGAGTCGCGCGGTAGCTGTGATCCCTCGGAAACATGTGACGGTGAAGATGCAGCCTGTCCCGACGACCTGATTATGCCGGAGGGAACTTTATGCCGTGAGTCGGAAGGAATCTGCGACATTGCCGAATATTGCGACGGTCATTCCTTCGAATGTCCAGAAGACGCGATTAAGGCCGGAGGCGAAAAATGCGACGACGGCGATCTGTGCAGCGCCGGGGACATCTGCGACGGAGAAGGCGTTGACGCTTCGCATTGCAGCGGCCAGTCCTACGATTGCAGCGCCCACGGCTGGTGCGGCGGAGAAAATTTCTGCGAGTGTTTCGAAGGTTACGACGGCCAGTTCTGCGGCAAATGCGCCGAGGGTTATCAGGACAACGACAGAGACACGATCTGTCTGCCCTCGTGCAGCCACCCGCAGATGAACTGCCCGGATGCCTGTGACGATTCTTCCGGAGAGGCTCTCTGCGTATGCACACCTGTTCCGCTTTCGAATTTCGGCGGAACCGCCAGAGGCGTTTTTTACAGTGAAGGTTATATTTACGTCGCCAACGAAGACGGCGGAGTTTACATCTTCGAAGAAAGCGAAAAAGGCGAGCCGCTGCTTGTCGGCAGCTACGACACTCCCGGTCTGGCCAAACGCGTTTTCGTTTCCGGCAACTACGCGTATGTGGCAGACAACAGCGCCGGTATGCTTATTCTGGATGTCTCCGATCCGACCGAGCCCTTCCCCGCCGGTACGTTCGACACGCCGGGCAATGCTCTTGATGTGCTTGAGCACTACGGCTACGCCTACGTGGCCGACGACAGCGCCGGAGTGTTCATTCTGGATGTCGGCGACGGAAGCGCGCCGCAGTTCGTCGGCATGATAGACACAATCGACATGGCCCAGGGCGTTGACGTGGCCGGCGACTACCTTTACATCGCCGACCGTGCCGCAGGTCTGC
The DNA here is from genome assembly GCA_029570245.1 of Deltaproteobacteria bacterium. Taxonomy (GTDB): domain Bacteria; phylum Myxococcota_A; class SURF-8; order SURF-8; family SURF-8; genus JAKQSH01. The sequence continues at coordinate 8,146 of JAKQSH010000448.1, forward strand.
TGGTGGTTGACACCGCCGACAGAGCCTCACCACGCCTGCTTGGTCAGTACAACACGCCCGGCTACGCCAATCATGTTCGCGTGCGCGGAAAATACGCTTATGTCGCTGATCATTCTTCGGGCTTGAACATCATCGACATTTCCGATCCGGCTCATCCGCAGTCGGTCGGCGCAATCGACACGCCGGGCTATGCTTTCCGCGTCAGCCTGGAGGGCAATTACGCCTGGCTGGCCGACTGGCAGTCAGGCGTGCTGGCGGTGGACGTTTCAGACCCTACAAAGCCCTCTATTGCGGCAGGTTTCGACACCGACGGTTACGCATTCGGCGTTTTCGCCGTTCCGGGGCGTACTTACGTAGCCGACAACCAGCGCGGAATTATTACGCTTGATTCTACCGACATGAGCGCTTTGTGTGTCACAGGCTCTTACGACACGCCCGGCTTCGCTTTCGGCGTAAGGGTTTCAGGCGATTACGCCTATGTGCCTGACGGCTACTACGGCATGCAGATAATCGACATCTCGACGCCAGAGCGCCCACAGTACGTTTCGGCCCTGCCCAGCGGCGACTTCTCAGCCGGAGTGTTTATAGAAGACAGGTACGCCTACCTTGCCGATTCACGCGCCGGACTGCGGATAATCGACATCAGCGACGCGCGGAACCCGGCGGTTCTGGGTTCGATCGACACCGCCGGCAACGCTTACGGCGTGTTTGTGAAGGGCGATTACGCCTATGTGCCCGATTACGATTACGGTCTTCAGATAATAGACGTATCGGACAGGAACAACCCCAGAGCTCTTTCCAATCTCGACACGTCGGGTTATGCGCGTGGAATTTACATAGTCGGATCATACGCATATGTGGCCGACTACGATTCGGGTCTTCAGATAATCGACATTTCCAATCCCGCTGAGCCGGAACTCAGCGGCACATGCCCGCTTCCCGGTTCGGCGCGCGGAGTTTCCGTCGTCGGCGATTACGCCTATGTGGCCGCCGACAAGAAAGGTCTGCAGATCATCGACGTTTCCGATCCTGCTCAACCGCATGTGGTTTCGAGCTTCGACACGCACGGCTACGCACATGACGTTTTTGTTAAAGAGCAGCGCGCTTATGTGTCCGACGCCGTCTCAGGTCTGGTTATGATAGACGTTTCCGACCCGGCCTATCCGACGCTGCTGGGCCGTTTTCCGGTGGCATCTCAGGCCATGGGTGCGGTGCTTGACGACAGCGGACGGGCCTTTATAGCCGGGTTCATCGCCGGTCTGTATGTTGTCGATGTTGACATGTGCCGCTGACTGGCGCGCATTCGTGAGCTGCGCTTAATATTGTCCCTGCCGACAAAACAGAGAATGCTCAGAAAAAGCCGCAGGCAGCCGTTTTCTGCTGTTGCAGGCTGCGGGACGGGTGTGCTATCATTCGGAATCAATCGGGATTGTCTGCGAAAACTCAGGCGGCGCAGGCCGCAGAAAGGAAACCGTACATGAAGTATATGCGCGCAGCTTCAGTGATAATCTTTCTTCTGGCCATGTCGGTCATTTGCGCCTGCGGTTCGGACGACAGCGGCGAAGGAGAAGGAGAAGGCGACGCCGAAGCAGAGAACGACGGCGACGCCTCAGAATCCGGCGAAGGCGAGGGCGACGCGGAAGCCGAAGTGGAAAGCGACGGCGACGGAGAAATCGCCGGCGAGGATGAAGCGGAATTGGAGAGCGACGTCGAAGAACCGCTGCTGCCGGATTCATTTGATATCAGTTATACCCGCGCTGATGTGGGCGAACCGCTGAGCGAGCAGGAAATTCACGACTTCACCATGAAAGTCATGGCCTTTCTGAAGAAGGTGCATTATTTCGACTACGTGCTGTACACCACGCACGGCGTTGACGCCTCTACCGGCAAGCGCGACTGGCAGTTCTGGTACAGTGAGCATTTCCGCAAAGACGGCGATCTGGTAACGTTCTATCATCCTGAGAACCTCAATGACGGCGGCCACAATCTGCATATTCCATTCAGCCGCGTACTGGGAGACGTCATCGCCGCATACATGCTTACCGGCGACGACACTGCCGGGCTGGCCGCTGAAAAGCTCTGCAAGGGTATGACCGCCTCCATGCTGGGCATGGTAAAAGACGAAAACGACACAGTTCATCATCTTATGACGCGCAACGTGGTGGCCTTCAATCACGAGTTTCTTACACATGACGGCAAGCGCAAGGCCGTTGACTACAGCGGCTGGTTTTCTGAATACGACCGCTGGAACTGCAGCCGCTTTCCATACGAAAACAACCCGTACTGGGGCAAAGTCTGGGTAACCAATACGCGCTCCAAAGACGACGTTCCGCACATTTTCCGCTTGGTGCCGATCATGCGCTATGTGGCCGAGTACGCCGCCGACGAGAACGTCAAATCTGCCTGCACCGAGGCCCGCGACATGCTGGAAACCTGGGCAAAAGACATCGTCGATTCGGATTACCGCATTCGCACCAAAGACAAGAATGGCGACATTTACATTCCCGGCTACACCGACGACCCGGAACTAAACAAACAACAGGGCGATCTGGCTTCATTTATCAACTATCGCGAATACATCCCGGAAGGCGAATGCAACGCCCGGCGCGGAGCCGAGCTGATCGGCTATCATTCTCCACTGGTTGAAGACTGCGGACGCGGCGAGCCGAACAGCTACGACGATCTGGCCTTCGCCATCAACTCATACAACAAGCGCATCTGCCGCTATTTTCATCTGGCGCACATCGCCAACGCGCTGACCAATCGTGACAACGCCGCCGCCGAACTGCTGATGGACGGACTGGAAGAGCGCATGGCCGAGGAGTTCGCCCTGCCCGAAAAGGATATGCAGACCGAACCCGAAAACTATCGCTCCGCCCTGGCGCTGTACCTCATTCAGAGCCACACCTTCGGTTATCCTCTTACATCCGAAGAAGCGCGCATGGTGCAGTATTATTACGAAAAGGCCGTCGATAATTTCCTGACCTGGCCGTACTGGGACCCATGGGCCGAAAGCGTGCCGGAAGGCGATCTGGGCAGTTACCGTCCGGGTTCATGCGCCGATGGCGAAAACGGACGAGAATGCTGGTTTGCGGTCGAAGATATGGCGCAGCTTTTCGAAACCTGCTGGTCGCCTTTCGTCAACCCAGCCAGCGCGCAGTTTGTTGACTGCGACATAGTGCGCGACCCCGCCCGGTGGGACGAAAGCGTTCTGGAAAAGTAATTCCAGCCCCACGCAGAAAAAACTCATTTAAATCCCCTCTCCAGATTTAGAGAGGGAAAAACGCTGATAGAGCAGGCCGGGCCGGGTAATCCGCCGGGCGGAGGTGCAAACTCACGGTTGCGGAGTGCTTCCGGCTTCTGCATATTGAATTGTCAGTACGGAGTTTTTATGCTATATAAATTTAGATATTGTTGATTTCTCTGGAAGGAAGAGCGTATGCCCATAATCATTGCTCCGTCCATACTTTCGGCTGACTTCGCCCGTATTGGCGAAGAAGTGCGGGCCATCGAAGCCGCCGGGGCCGACTGGGTTCACATCGACGTCATGGACGGTCATTTCGTTCCCAACATCACCATGGGGCCGCGCATGGTGGAAGCCGTGGCGCAGAACTGCGGACTTTTCAGGGACGTACATCTGATGATAGAAAATCCAGATCGACACATCGACGCCTTCGCAAACGCCGGCGCCGATCTTATCTGCGTCCATGCTGAAACTACTCCGTACCTGTCGGACACATTGCGCCATATCCGCAGTCGCGGCTGCAGAACGGCAGTGGCGGTAAGCCCCTCAACACCCATCGACGCTTTTATGGATGTAATCGCCGGGGTGCATATGGTGCTGATAATGTCGGTCAATCCCGGTTTCTCCGGGCAGGGATTCATGCCGGAAACCATAGAAAAAGTGCGCGAAGTTTCCAAGGCCATACGCTGGAGGGGCCTTGAAACTCTTGTTCAGGTGGACGGCGGCATAAATCGAGACACCATAAGGCAGATGGCCGCCGCCGGCGCGCGTGTCTTTGTTGCCGGAAACGCGGTGTTCAAAGCGGGCGACTATAAAACGGCGATCGAAAATCTGAAAATTTCCGCTCAGGAGGCCATCGGGGGATTACCTCTGTAAAATGAGCGGCAGTTGTTGAAGTCTGCTTTCATTTACCGAAAATTTTGGAAACCAGCTTTTTTTATGCCCGATAATAAGGAAACGAAAAAAAAACGGCGCGGGAGTTCCGCCAGAATCGACCTGATTCTGGTTATTACCGTAACTGCATTGGTTTTTATCGGCAGTCTCCTTCTGGATATTCTGGCTGTGGTGGAAATACCACGCTTTCCAGACGCATCAATTCATCCTGTGCAACTTATTCCGGCCTTCTCGGTGCTGGTTCTGGGACTGGCCTGGTATTCTCTGAGACGCATGCATGATCTGACGGCCCAGACTTTCACGCGTGAAGAAATCGAAGCCGAGCTGCTCGAAAAGGAACGCCGTCTGCAAAGCATCCTCGACGCCGTGCCGGACTTTGTATACGAGCATGCCCTTGACGGAACTCTGCTGTTCATAAACCAGTCAACCCGGCGGGTGCTGGGCTGGCGCCAGGAGCATCTGGGGAAAATCCGTGTTCAGGACCTGATGGACGAAGAATCGCGCGAGAAGGCGGCGACGATATTCGAAGAAATCGCCCGGACACGGCGCATGAAGGCTCTGAACGAGCGTCCGGTTTTCAAGCTGCGCAAATATCTGGGCGATCTGGTTACGGTTGAGGCCAACGGCGTGCTGCTTACTCACGGACTGGGTGAAAAACCGACCGTTCTTACGGTTGCCCGTGACATCACCGAGCGCATGGCGGTTGAAGCGGAACTGCAGGCCACACAGCATCAGCAGAAAGCGCTTCTGGACGGAATCCCGGATATGGCCTGGCTGAAAGACCTTAAAAGCCGCTTTATTGCCGTCAACCGGCCTTTTGCGGAAGCCAGCGGTTACAGCATGAAATTCCTTCAGGGCAAAACCGATCTCGACATCTGGCCGCGCAACCTGGCCGAAAGCTACATTCTCGACGACGAAGAAGTCATAATGACAGGTCATCCCAAGCGTTCCGAAGACCCCATGATAAAAGCCGACGGTTCACATGCATGGATAGAAACCATCCGTGTTCCGATCATGGACGCCGACGGGCGCGTCATCGGCACATCGGGCGTGGGTCGTGACATTACCGAACGCAAATTCGCGGAACAGGAACTTATCCGTTACCAGGATCAGCTGCGCCAGCTGGCCAGCGAACTTACCCTGGCCGAAGAACGCGAACGGCGCAGCATCGCCGTTGAGCTGCACGACCAGATCGGTCAGATGCTGGCCGTCTCAAAAATAAGAATGGGCAATCTGCACAAACAGCTCAAAGAAAGCGAACACGAGGAGCAGGCGCAGGAAATACTTGAAATGATTGACCAGATCATTACGGATGTTCGCACTCTGACTTTCGAGCTTTCGTCTCTGGTGCTGTATCAGGGCGGACTTGGCGCAGCCATTCGCGAATTGTGCAACAAAACGCTGGCGCCTTACGGTATCGACTTCAACACCGACGACAGCGAATACGCAAAAGTCATTTCGCAGGACGCTCAGATCATTCTGTATCAGGTAACCCGCGAACTGCTGCACAACGTTCTCAAGCACGCCCGCGCCAGCAAAGTGACAATAAAACTTGCTTCTTCCGACAAAGCAATTACACTTTCCGTAAAGGACAACGGCGTAGGCGTTGATCCGAAGATCATTCAAAAGCATCTCAGAGGCCGAGGCAATCTGGGGCTTTTCAGCATCAAGGAACGCATCGGTCTTTTAGGGGGGGATTTCAACATTGAATCCGAACCGGGTCAGGGTATGTTGGCGATGGCCGTCATTCCGATCCGCTAGGAAACCAGATTCAAAAGGGAGAATCCGGCGATGACTCTGAAACTCCTCCTGGCGGACGATCACGCCATTCTGAGGGAAGGTTTAAAAGGTCTTATTCAGGCCCATGCCGACATGCAGGTGGTGGCCGAAGCAGCTACCGGTCGTGAAGCCGTGCGCATGGCGCGTCGCGAAAAGCCTGATGTCGTGGTGATGGACATTTCCATGCCGGACATGAACGGCATCGACGCCACGCGCGAAATAAAAGAGTTTTTCCCGGAGTGCAAAATAATAGTGCTTTCAATGCATTCCGAAGAGCATTTCATAACGCAGGCCATTCAGGCCGGAGCGGCGGGGTATTTGCTTAAAAACAGCGTTTTCGAGGAATTCATCGGCGCGGTGCGCACCGTGGCCGCCGACAAGGCTTATTTTTCTCCCGCAGTGGCGACAACCATAGTAGGTTACGTCAAAAAGGCGCCCACGGTCGAAACAGAAGGACCGTCGGGTGAACTTACTCCGCGTGAGCGTCAGGTTCTGCAGCTCATCGCCGAAGGCAAACGCACCAAAGACATTGCCGTCGATCTGGGTATCGGCGTAAAAACCATAGAAGGCTGCCGTACAGCCATAATGAACAAACTCAATCTGCATACGGTGGCAGAACTTACCAAATACGCCATCCGCAACGGAATAACATCCATCAACTATTAAAACTACCGACTTGATTCACGTCTTCAGGCCGGAAGACAATTCCGGCCTGTTTTTTTATGAAAACTTCTTTCTTTCCGTCATTTTCCCGCTTCATGTGGCGGAATTCTGACGCTTTTTGTGTCGGAACTCCGGCTTTCCGTTGAGCGGACCGGGAAATATATATTCGCAATACATTGTAAACAGGACAATTTTCGCGTTTCGGCGTTTTTGGCCCGATTTGTGCTCCAGCAATCATCGGGATTGCCGGGTCAAAATTCCGGCGTGGACTTTAACAAGAGGGGAAATTCAAAGTATGTCCGAAGAACAGGATCAAGCAGACCGGGAAGAACCGGCGACCCCACGACGGCGCGAGAAATTCCGCGAGCGCGGTCAGGTTGCGAAATCTCGTGAAGTGATTTCGATGCTGATCTTTATGGTCATACTGCTTATTTTCGGAGCCGGCGGAAGCCACTTTTACGAGAGCACCGTCAAAATGTTCTCGTGGGGTCTGGAAAACGCCGGAACCTTCGACCTGAATCAGAAAAGCATGCAGAATCTGATACAGATATGTCTGATGCAATTTTTCTCCATCATCGGTCCGGTGCTGCTGGCGGTGCCGGTTGTGGTTATTTTCGGTTACATCATGCAGACAAAAGGCTTTGTTTTCGCCTGGAGTCAGGTCGCCCCGGACATCAACCGCGTCGATCCCTTCAAGCGTTTCGGTCAGATGTTTCTTTCCATGAGGATAGTCACGGAGTCTCTGGTCAACATTCTCAAGGTAACAGTGATCGGCGTGGCGGTGATCTGGATAATTCTGACGGAAGTCGAACACCTGCCTGAGCTGATTCACCAGACCCCCATGGACGCTTCACGTTCGGTTATAGACAGCCTTCTGAAAATATTGATGATAGCCGCAATCTTCTTTGTGACTGTAGCGGTCATAGACTTCAGCTGGCAGTGGTACAGCATGGAAAAACAGATGCGCATGTCGCGCAAGGATTTGAAGGACGAATACAAGGAATCCGAAGGCGATCCGCTGCTGCGCAGCCGCATGAAAGGCCGCATGCGCGATCTTTCCATGAACCGTCTTATAAAAGATGTGCCGCGCGCCGACGTAATCATAACAAACCCTACTCACATCGCCGTGGCTCTGGCCTACAACCCCGACAAAGACGCTTCGCCGCGAGTGGTGGCTAAAGGCAAAGGCTTCTGGGCCGAGCGCATCAAGACCATCGCCCGCGAGCACAAAATTATGATCGTGGAAGACAAGCTGCTGGCCCGTGCTCTTTATAAGCTTGTAAAAGTCGGGCGCAGCATTCCGGTCAACCTTTATAAAGCCGTGGCCGAAATTCTGGCTCATGTCTACCGCATGCGAGCAAAAGCGCGCGGCTTAGGCAGTGTTGAACCCGTTAACGGCAGGATGAAGACAAATGCTGTCGAAGCTCAGTAAACACATGGACGTAATTTCGTCCTTCCTGGTGGT
>JAKQSH010000470.1 GCA_029570245.1 Deltaproteobacteria bacterium
CAATTACGGCGGAGCCTGGCAGGGTCGTCATAAGAATTGCACCGGGGAACGCCTCGAATTCCTTCTGCTGATCCTGCCAGGCTCCGCCGTAATTGCCGACCAGATGCGAATATTTCTTAAGTCCCGGATATGCCAGTGTCGGCAGCATTTCGCCGTGAGTGTATATGTTTATTCCCTTGCCTGCGGTTTGCTTCAGCAGTTCTTCAAGGTCTTTCAGATCGTGGCCGGAAACCAGTATCGCTTTGCCTTTTATCGGGGTAACGCGTACCCGTGTCGGTTCCGGGTGTCCATAAGTTTCTGTGTTGGCGCGGTCGAGCAGTTCCATGACCTTAAGATTGAGAGCGCCGACCTTCAGCGCTGCAGCGGTAAGGTCCCCGGCGCTGTGGTCTTCGCTGATGAAAGACAGTAATTCGTGAAACTCTGCGGCCAGTTCTGCGCCGTCGTAGCCCAGAATGCGCGCATGATCCAGATAGGCTGCTGCGCCTTTAAGCCCATAGGTTATAAGCTCCTTCAAACCTGTAATGTCGGTGCCTTCAGAGAAAATGCGTTTGCCGATGGAGAATGTCTCGCCCAGAGCAGCCATTGCTTCCAGATCGTCAGAAGCTTCGATACCTGTCGCTCCGTTGAACTTCTGCGGGGCCAGGCCCTTTGCCGCCGCTGTTTTCTCATAAAGGGAAAGAATTCTGTGTCTTACAGCAACACCCTTTCTTATGAGCGCAGCCACTCTTTCCGGGTCGAAATTGACGTTTGTGACGGTACTGAACAAGGCTTCGATTACAAACTGATCGGCTTCGTCGTCCCTCAGGCCCAATTCGGCTGCTTTATGGGCGATGATGCTTACTCCTCTGGCCGTGTTGAACAACAGGTCCTGCAACACTGCGGTTTTGGGGTCTTTTCCGCAAACTCCTACCATTGTGCATCCGCTGCCCTTGGCCGTCTGTTCACACTGATAACAAAACATTCTCTCCTCCTTTTAAATGTTAATGAGAAAAAAAGAATCCCAATTCCGAATACTTCGCCGCCAGAACATTGAATCCGGCTTAAGCGCTTGGTTCATCGACTGTTATTTATCTTCAACTGTGAAATCAGAAAGGGTGAGCCCCTTTAACTCCTGCTCAACCGTTTCCATAACACGCTTCATCAGATTTCCGAAACGACATTTAGCTCCGGGGCAGATTGGTTTGCCCAGCAAACATGCGTTTTGAGGAAGCGGCCCGTCAACGGCGACCACTATGTCCATAAGTGTAATTTCCTGCGGTTTTTTTTCAAGATAAAAACCGCCTCTGGCCCCGCGTGTCGATGCAATGAAATTCCGGCGGGCCAGGTTCTGCAACACCTTTGCAAGGTGAGATTCCGACACGTTTATTTCCGCTGCTATTCTGGATGCAGGAAGAGGCGTTTCCGGCCCGATGGCTGCCATGTACGCCAGCGCGTGAATTGCGAGGTTCGCTGCTTCTGAGAGATTGACTATGTTTTTCATTTTGTCGCAACTCTTTCTTAATCGGAAATCGGAGTATGAATACCGAATACTATTTCATGTCGGTATTGTCAATATTTTTCTGCAAAAAAAAGAGGCGGAAGATACCGCCTCATGCAACGTGTTGAAATAAGGAGTTATTTACTCGTCGATGGGGAATTTTACCGGTGAGAAATCCTGTGCGATGTTGAAGGCGTGATCGCCGATTTTCTCGAAACTGGTCAGAAGTTCGACGTAAACGATGCCTGTTCTGGGTTCGCAGGCCCCTTCGGTAAGGCGTTTTACATGGTCGGCACGCATGGCCTTGCGTTTTTTGTCGATGCCGTTCTCGATTTCGAAGGCCTCTGTAAGCATTTCTTTGCGCGGATGCAGAATGCCAAGTGTTACGACTTTCACGATGGAACTGACATCTTTTATCATGTCTTTAAGATGTTCTACAGCCGTTTCGCTGAAATTCATGCTCTTTTCCTGCTTACGCTCGATCATGCCCAGAATATTCCGCAGGTGGTCGCCGATGCGCTCGAAGTCGTGGGCCGAGCCGGTGACCTTGTTGATTTCCTGGCCGATTTCCGGCGTGATGTGCTGCTGCGATACATGCACGATGAAGTCGTTGATCTCTTCTTCGATGGTGTCGAGTTCGTCTTCGATGGAAAGAATCTTGGCGGATTTTTTCTCAAAATCCGGGTCGCTGGGGTTGGATATCAAATCCTTAAGAATATCAAGACCTTTAAGGCAGCGTTCCCCCATGTAGGCCAGCGACTTCTTGGCTTCGTCCATCTCAAGGCCGGGTGTCGGCATTAAATCGGCCTGAATGAATTTGAGTGGAGAACGTTTGAGTTTCTTTTCCGTAACGGGGTCTTTTACAAGCCGTCTTGTAAGGTTGGCCAGCACGTTTACAAAGGGCAGGAACAGCAAGGTGTTTATTATGTTGAAGCCTGTATGGAAAGCGGCCATGTGATCGGGAATGGAACCGGTGCGCGCCGACAAGTCGGCGCTTAAAACGTCACCGGGGACTATCATGTTGATGAGAGAAATAAATCCGTCGAAAGCCGCCATCATCCAGAGAACACCGATGACGTTGAACAGAAAGTGGGCTCTTGCGGCGCGTTTTGCGGCAGGAGAAGTCCCTATGGCTGCGATGTTTGCGGTAATGGTGGTGCCGATGTTTTCTCCCAGAATCAGCGCCGCCGCAGTCGGAAAATCTATCATGCCCTGCTGCGCGATAGTCATGGTCAGCGCCATTGTGGCAGAAGAGGACTGAATGACTATAGTCAGGATTGTGCCGATTGCCACTACGACGAGATATGTAAAAATTCCAGTTACATGCACAGCCGCCAGTGCATTCATAATGGCTTCGCTTTTGCGCAATTCGATTGCCGAGTCTTTCATAAAGGTAAGGCCGAGGAAAAGCAGGCCGAAGCCCAGCAGGAAGATGCCCCAATCGGTGAGTTTCTGTTTTCCGGCGAAACGTATGAAAAATCCGATACCTATTGCTGGCAGCGCCAGAGTGGCGATGTCGATTTTGAAGCCCAGCAGCGCCACCAGCCAGCCGGTCATTGTGGTGCCGATATTTGCGCCCATGATAACACCGATGGCTTGCGTCAGGTCGAGCAACCCGGCGTTGACGAAGCCTACCAGCATGACCGTTGTGGCGCTGGAAGATTGAATTATGCTTGTAACCACCAGGCCGGTCAATACGCCGGTAAATCGGTTTTTTGTAAGCGTGCGCAGGAAATTTCTGAGGCTGTCTCCGGCGACATGCTGAAGGCCCTCTGACATAACGGCCATTCCGTACAGGAAAAGGCCCAGTCCGCCGATCAGCCAGACTATCATGGTAAAGTTCATTCAACTTCTCCGTTATGGAAAGATGCTTTAATGCGATTCTCTGTTGACTCTTGAAACAAAGACCCGTATTTATTCGGTTTTTTTTTCACGGGTCGGAACGCAGGGCGCGAACTGCTCTTAACTGGCGATCATTGGCCGTTATCCATCTCACCAGTTTGATTGACGCTAATTTAAATGATTTCCGCAAAAATTCAAGGCCTATTGTGTTAGTTTATCGTTAGTAACCAATTCGAAATTATCAGGAATTCGGATTGGTTAATATCGTTCATCAATTCAGGAAATATGCTGAATATATTTGCATTGGGCGCCTTTGCGGGTATTCTGTAGTGGAATACTCAGTTTAATTCATTGAAAAGAGCCGATTAATGCAGCTTTCGATTGCCGATTTTCTGATTGTGGGCCTTTATCTGGTTATTGTGCTTCTTCTGGGGTTTCTACTTCAGAAAAAGGCTTCAGACGGCGTCTCGCAGTATTTTCTTTCTGGTCGTAAATTGTCATGGTGGATGGCGGGAACTTCGATGGCGGCTTCCGCTTTTTCGGCAGATACCCCACTTTACGTGACCCGGATTATAAGAGAGGGAGGCCTCGGCGGCAACTGGGAGTGGTGGT
>JAKQSH010000472.1 GCA_029570245.1 Deltaproteobacteria bacterium
TACTTTCGACGATATCGTCAAATTCGATCTGCCGGCGTTTTTCGAGCGCATTAAGGAACTCAGTGGAAAGAAGGAATTTCTTTATCTGGGTCACAGCATGGGCGGCATGGTTATGTACGCCTATCTGGCGATGCATCAGAACAGCCCCGTAAAAGCGGCAATTGTGGCGGGCAGTCCGTCTAAAATCGGCAGCAACCCATTGACGGTTCTGGCTCCGCTGCTGAAAATCACCGGGGTTTTCCCGTTCTGGTTTTTCGCGAATCTCATGCTGCCGTTCATCGGATTCTTCAAGCACGTAAGGCCGGAATTCAATCCTGAAAACTTCGACAACCGCCTTCTGCGCGAAATGACGGCCAACAGTGTCGATCGCGAATCCGCCGGTCTTATGCTGCAATTCGCCCGCTGGATCGGCAACGGCAGATTCGATTCCATGGAAGGGCTTGATTACAATAAGGAACTTGCAAAACTGGACCGTCCGTTGCTTTTCATGTCCGGTCAGAAAGACCGGCTGGTTCCGCCCGATACCATGAAACCGGCCTTCGAGAGCGCGCCGGATGAGTTCCGCAGTTGGATAACGCTGGGCTCCGAAAGCGGATTGCTGCGTGATTACGGTCATGTGGACATGCTCATGGGTTACGGCGCCCCTGAAGAAGTTTACCCGCTGGTTTACGACTTCTTCGTAAAACACGCCGACGCCATTCAGGAATAGTCAGTAAATGATGTTCAGATTTCCATGTTCCCGTGAACGGCGCATTGCGGTCTGCTGCTGTGCGGCGTTGCTGATTCTGCTGTTCCGTAATGTCTGTGTGGCGGCGGATGATGGAAGTTCATCTTCCACCGGAAAATTCACATACAGATACGGCGACCGCCTGCTTACCGAAAAAGGCCTCTTCGAAATATTGAAGGAATCCGGGGCAGATTACCGCACTGCTCTGGAATTGATGCAGTCGGAGCGCAGAAGTTCGCAGCATATCTTCATGGCTGCCGGCCTGACAGGCGGTCTGGCGCTGATTGCCGGAGCTGTGCTTATAGGAGTCGGCGACGGGCGCAGCGCCGCCATGATAGGTTCGGGCATAGCGCTTACCGCTTCCGGGGCTCTTACGCTTGGAATCGGTACCTACTACAGCCTGGACAGGCGCAGGCAGGCCAATCGTCATCTGGTGGAAATAATCAATCATTTCAACGCCGAACATGAAACGCGCATCGTTCCTTCCTTCGGTCTTAACAGGGATGATGTGGAAAATTCGCAAATTAAAGAAAAAATCATCAAGCTTAGTTTGCAATTTTAAAACGTTTACCTATAATCGTCATTCAGTTTCGGTGTGGAATTTTACGGGTGTGGGTTTTTGAGTGAAACTTCGTGCAGCTTTAAGGGGATTGCACGGGCAATACAATCCAGGCAGTAATAAAAAATGGCCGGCAACGGATCAAGCAGCGGGAATCTTAAAGATACGCCGCTTTCAAGAGTACTTTACAATAACTACCTGTCCGGGAAAACCGGCGCTCTTGCATTGGCCGAACAAGGCGGAATACATCGAATATATTTCTCCGCCGGAAAGCCGGTCGGTGTGACAATGGCATACGATTACGCCCTGCTCGAAGACATGCTTCTTGAGCGTGGTCGGATAGACAGCACTCTGCATTCGAAAATTGTAGTCGAAAAAGACCGTGGCGATTACAGTATCGAAGAAATACTGGTCGGCACGGGAGTTCTTGCGCAGAGCGAACTTGAAGCACTGCTGATCGAGCAGGTCATGCAGCGCATCGGCAGACTCTCGATGCTGCCCGGAGCGGAATTCGATTTTGAGGAGAACGCCGTTTTTTCAGGGCGCAGTATGCCGGTCAATCCGTTCAGAGTCATGTTTTTCATTTCCTCATACTTCAGAACGCCGCTCCAGTTCAGCGAACTCGAACAGCGTTACACCGACAGGCTGCTGATTCCTCATCTGAATCTGCAATACATACTTCCGGCCATGGAATTCGACGGCAACATCTGTCGTGTGCTTGAAAGCTGGCACGAAGCCCGCACCATCAGCGATATTTCGGCGCTTACCGGTCTGCCGCTGCGCGAAACTCTGGCTTTGGCAGGCATGCTGGAAACAATCGACATGCTTACCATAACCGAAAGGGCGACACGTAAAACAGCGGCGGAAGAGAAAGCCGAGCCTCAGCAGCAGAAAGACGATCCTGAAGCCGAAAAGCGGAAGCAGGCCGAACAGAAGCGCATCAGCGCCGAGCAGGACGCGCTGCTGGCCGAAGTGCGCGAGTTCAACCGCAGGGCGCAGTCGAAGAATCCGCTGCTTATTCTCGGTCTGTCTCGCGATGCCGCACAGGGTGAAATCCGTAAGGCTTATGTTACGCTTACGCGTCGTTATCACCCCGACAACATTCAGCAGGTTTTTTCAACCGAGGTCATCCGTGAATTCGAAAAAGCTTCGGCGGCGGTGAATGAAGCCTACTCCGTCCTTAAAGACCCCGAAAAGCAGGCGGCCTTTATGAAGCTTCTTGACGATCCGATAATCAAAGGCGACATCAACCGCGCCGAAATGCGCAAGCGCGCTTCACTGGACAGCGAGCAGGGTTTTGTGTATTTCCATCGCCAGAATTATCCCATGGCAATCAAGCATTTCAGGCGCGCCCTTGCGATTTTCCCCTTCGAAGTTATGAACCTGGCGCGTCTGGGCTGGGCGATTTTCAACAACAGGGAGGCCGAAGGCGACCGCGTGGCCGAAGCCATGGACACCATCAATCGCGGTCTGAGTATTCAGCCCGACAATGATCTGGCCAATCACTATATGGCGAAAATCCTCATCGCGCAGAAACGCGACCGCGAAGCGGAACCTTATCTCGAAAAAGCCGTGCAGGCCAACCCCAACAACCACGAGGCCCGCCGCGATCTCAAGCTGGTGCAGATGCGCCTTGGGAAAATCAGCCCAGGCCAGTGATTTCAATTTCCTGAGAAGCCAGAAAATCTCTCAGTCTGTGCATGCATTCGTCGCTCATGTCGATGAATTCCAGGCCCATGCCAGCCGACCTGCCCTGCATCGACTCTATCATCTGAAGGTTTACCCAGACTACTCTGGCCCTGGCCTTTATCTGGCTGCCATGTTCATCCGGCAGCATGAAGCTCAGTTCCACCACGTCGCCCTGTTCGAGAAGAAAATCAGACTTCAGATAAATGCCGCCGTAAGACAGGTCTTCGCTGTAAAAATACGAATTGCCTGCCGGCTCGTTCAGTTCGGCATTTACGCGTATCGACAATGGGTGGCGACTGTGACGCCTTTTGATTTTATTCATTGTTTTTCCGTTACTGCTGCGGGTTTTCCATCCAGAATTACGGCGATCAGAAGCATTCTGCCTTCGACGCTTCTGAAAACAGGCGTTGTTAAGCTGCCGGATGCCGTTCCGTCGTTGGCGGATTCCGGCAGCCTGCACATTAGCAGTATATCGCGTTCCTGAAATTCGCCACGCAGAATATCTGTGTTTATCGGACTCCCGGAGCCCATTTCGAGCAGTTCTTCGCGGCTGAAACTCTGCGGTTCTTCTTCAGGCGGCGGTCCGGCACAGGCGGATTTTCCGGGTGCTCCGACGCAGAAAAGATTTTCAAGGCGTTCTATCGCTTCATCACGGTTCGTGTTTTCAGACAGCATACCGTCCTGATGCAGGAACGATACTGTCTCAGCCAGATAAGCTGCGGCGACTTCACGCTCGTTTTCAGCCAAGGCTCCGGTCAGTGCGAAATAAAGATGTTTCGCCTGAACCCGCGAATGGTCGGTGGGCTGCGGGTGGTATGCCCTGGGTTTTGTGGCGCAGGCAGAAAACCCCACGCAGAATGCCAGCAATAAAATCAGAAGCGCAGCAGAACGCATCATTTCTTCCTCAACAGACCGCAATCACTGAATGTCGTCCCTATTCTATTGGCAAAATCAGTCCGGGTCAACCCGGCGGACTTCTCAGTCCTTCAGAATTTTCACCGGATCGCTGGAAGCCGCTTTCCAGGCCGGAGGCAGAGAACCGGCCAGCGCCGCCAGAGCCGCATATGCGAATCCTGCCGCAAGCAGCAGCGGCGGAAAGCGGAACAGATAATCCGGGCGCAGCGGCAGGCCCGCCAAGTCCGAAAGCAGGATGCTTTCGGAAAGATGCGCCAGTCCAAGCGCGGCGGCGATGCCGACCGCAGCCGCCGGAATGGAGAGCAGCAGCGCTTCAAGCCAGACTGTCGCGGCCAGATCGGCTCGGGTGGCTCCCATGCTGCGCAGTGTGGCGAAGGCCGCCCGGCGGCGCTGCACAATGATGAACTGAACGAAAGCCAGGTTGACGGCAGCCAGAGTCATTATGAGAAGCGAGAGCGCAGCGAAGATCGCACCCAGCAGATGCAGCAGGCGTCCGGCGGCGGCGGATGCGCCTTCCTTCTGCGTCTGTACGTTGAAACCTTGTTTTTCAAACCATTTTTCGATGTTCTCCGCCGCTGTCGGGTCGGAACTTTCGATGTACAAAGCGTGATAACGCTCGCCTTCTTCCGAAAACTCGGCATTCCAGCGCCGCACGTATTCCATGGGAACGGTGATGCCCATCTGCACGGCGTGCTTCGAAAAACCCACCAGTTTGCAGCGCACGCTGCGGACTTTGCCCTTGTCGGCTCTGCCTCCCATGTACGAGCGGCCCAGACGCAGATCAAAACGGAATCCAATCAGCATATCGGGACTCAGGCGAGGGAAGCCGTTCATGGGCGCAAAAATGCTGTTGTACAGATCGGGCAGCGTCGGATTGACCAGCACCGGCACTTCGCCGTCTTCGCTGAAAGAGAATTCCTCCGGATATTTGAGTTCTTCAGCCGCCGTTTCTGGTTCGATGCCTGAGGCCACCAGATCGCTGGCGGCGCGATGCCCGGCCAGACTGCCGGAGACGCTGATGGGAAATGCCACGTTCATTGAGGCGTGTACACGCTCCGCACCTTTCAACATGCGGGCTTTTTTCAGCAGCGCTTCGTCGATTTTCGCGCCCGGCATGAAGGAAGGTTTCGAAAGTCCCAGAAATCCAATATCGAGCGAACCGGGCGTCACGCGCAAAGCGCTTTCCGGCAATTCTTCGAAAATGCGCGAGAATACGGCTTCATCCAGCCCGGACAGCAGCCCGGCGAAGAAAATGAAAACCGCCACGCCGGCGGCAATTCCGCAGAATGCGAAGCCCGTATGCAGGCGGTTGTTGCGCATTCCCGATAACGAGAAGACGATTCTGGCTGATAATCTCAAGTCAAACGGCCTTTCGAATAACAGTAAACGCTCCGCCATATTACAAACGGCGGAAGAGGCTGTCAAAAACTGCGCCTCCATGTTACGCCTTTTTTCTGGATAAGCGCGGGCGGATGTTATAAAAATAATTGATTAATTGAACATGCTGTCAGGATGATGATGACAAGATGATAAAATACGTAATCAAATCCATGCGCCCGGCGCAGTGGATAAAAAACCTGATAATTTTCGCTCCGCTGGTTTTCTCGCGCAATCTGTTTTCCGGTGCGCTCGCGCTTCAGATTCTGGCGGGCTTCGGCGTATTCTGCCTGCTTTCGGGCAGTGTCTACATAATCAACGATCTGGTCGATCTGGAGCGCGACAAGCTGCATCCCGCCAAAAGCCTGCGCCCGCTGGCCTCCGGCAGGCTGCCGAAAAGTGTCGCAGTCGGTGCGCTGATCTTTTTTCTGACGGCATCTTTTGTCGCCGCATTCGAACTGGGTCTGGATTTTATGGGCATTGCTGCGGCATATTTTGCGCTCAATATTTTCTACAGCTCTCTGCTCAAACACGTCGTCATTGTTGACGTAATGTCGATATCGCTGGGCTTTATTCTGCGCGTGCTGGCCGGTGCGGTGCTCATCAGCGTTCCCATAACGCCCTGGCTGCTCATGTGTACCATGCTGCTGGCGCTTTTTCTGGGTTTCGCCAAAAGGCGGCACGAACTGGTGCAGCTTGAAGACAACGCCAACTCGCACCGACGCGTGCTGATGCACTACAGCCCGTATTTTCTGGATCAGATGATAATGATCGTCACCGCTTCGACCGTCATGTCTTATGCGCTGTACACCATTTCTGCCGACACCGTGCAGCATGTCGGATCGAACCACCTGCTGTACACCACGCCCTTTGTGTTGTACGGCATTTTCCGTTACCTGTATCTGGTGCATCAGAAAGAAGAGGGCGGCAGCCCCACGCGCGTTCTGCTCACCGACAAACCTCTGGCCGTCAACATCGCTTTGTGGCTGATTACATGCATTCTGATTCTGGAGGGCATATTATGAAACCCGAATATATCGCGCTTGTTTTTGCGCTTCTGGCAAACGCTGTCGCCAACATCCTTCTTAAAGAAGGTATGAAGGCTAAAAGCCTCAATCCGGCCCAGCCTCTTGAAACGCTGACACAGATCGCCTTAAATCCGGTGGTCATTACCGGCGTGGTATTTTTCGGTCTCAATCTGCTGGCCTATTCTTTCGTGCTTTCAAAAGTCAAACTGTCAATCGCATATCCGCTGATGACTTCAATCGGCTTTATGATCGTGCTTTCGTATTCCTTCTTCAAGCTGGGCGAGCACATTTCTATGATGCATCTGGGCGGTGTGGCTCTTATCCTTGCCGGAGTCTGGATGGTTTCCACTCAGATGTGACGGCGCTTTCTGCCCCTTTAATAAAAAAGGCTCCCGTGCGGGAGCCTTTTTGCTGAAGTCTTTGCCGTTCATTTGTAGATGCAGGTGTCGGTGCTCCAGGTGCAGAGTTCGTCAGCGGCGCATTCTTCTTCGGTAGTGTATTCGTCACAGGTCACTTCTTCTTCGCCTTCGCCTTCGCCTTCACCTTCGCCTTCGCCCTCGCCCTCGCCTTCGCCCTCGCCGCCTTCTATATCGAGGCAGAGCTCGTTTTCGGCGTCCCACAGACAGATTCCGGCGTCTTCGCAATCGAGCTGATTGTCGTAATCGCCGCAACTTTCATCGTCGTCGCCGCCGCAGGCGACCATCAGCATTGAAAATGCCAGCACCAGAAACGCAAACAGTGTAACTTTCTTCATTTTCTTTTCTCCATTGCATATTGATGATTACAACCTTCACCGATGCCGCCGCATTGCCGACCGATAAGTGTTGTTCACTCCCGGCGCCGGAAAGCATAAGCATGCGGACTGGAGCAGAATTTTATATTCAATAGAGGTGCATGTCAAACAAACGGCCACCGTCTAAAGACTGCATATCAATATTTTCGGACGGTGTTGAAGGTCAGAATCCGCAGGAATCGTAGCTGATCGACTCAGCTCCGGCGCACACCGCGAAGCAGGTGTTGTCGTATACTTCGCCGTTTCCGTCACAGACAGGATCGCTCAGTTGAGGACAGATGCACATTGATTCTAGGCACAGGCCCGAAGAAATGTCGCAGTAATCGCTTTCTCCGCAATCACCGTCGTAGTTGCAGGTTTGCGCCGAAGACAGCGCATTTCGGCATTCGTCGAAGCCTTCGGCGGGTTGCCAGCCGCAGCTGCCGTCTTCGCCTACTTCGCAGATTGCAAAATCTAAGCAGACGTAATCGCTCTGCCACGAACAACTGCTCTGCTGCATTCTGTCGGAACACAGCTCGAAATTGCAGCCGGTGACGACACAGGGATTGTTGCCGTTGTTGTCGTAAACACACCACGATGAACAGCTGCTTTCATCGCTCGGATCGCTGCAATCCGATTTGCAGTACATGCCTTCCGGGCAATCGTAATCGTCGATGCATTCCTGACCGACCGGGACGGCGCTGCAATAGCCGGGGCACTCACCGCTTGCGCATTCGTCTTCTCTGTTTATCACACAGAAATAACCCGGCGGGCAATTCTCGGAAGTTGTGCAGCCTGAAACATCGGGGCTGCATTCTCCGTCGTATGCAACGTCGCTGCCCATGCAACCTGCCTGACAGGCGTTGGAGTAAGTTACGCCGTCGCTGCCGCAAACCGGTTGCCAGTAGTCGTCGCAACCGCAGGGCGGCAGACAGTCGTCCAGAACTATTAAAGACATGTCGCAGGACGAGTACCAGCCTTCATCTGCGCTGTCTATGTTGTAGCAGATCGCTTCGCAGTTGGAGCAGGAGCCGCCGGCGGGTGTAACATATTCGTCGTGACACGGCGCAAACCAGTCTTCGGCGCTGGAATTGGGGGCTCTGCTGCAAACGGGCTGACATTCTCCGCCGTACCAGCCGCCGTTGCATTCTCCGTAGTAGGCCAGCTCATCACCAACGCATTCCAGTTCGCAGGAATTGTTATAAGTCATTCCTCCAACACTGCAAACCGGATCGTAATATTCAGGGCAACCGCAGTCGGTGGCGGACTGGCATATGTAGTCGATGCAAATCATGTTTTCGGGGCAGTCGTTGTCGAAGCTGCACGGCGTGGTGCCGTCCTGAGCGCAGGGGCCGAATTCGAAAATTTCCGCTCCGTAACATCCGGCCAGGCAGTCGTTGGCATAAGTATTTCCGTCGCTGCCGCAAACCGGATCGTAATAGTCAGGGCAGCCGCAGCCGCCGTCTGCCGCATCTCCATCTCCGTCATTTTCTATGCTGCCGTCATAAATGCATTCGCCGTAATAGCAGTAGAATTCTTCAGGGCATTCGGAATCGTCCGAACAGCCGCCGACGGAAGACGATACGCATAAGCCGTTCTCACAGGTGGTTTCTTCCGGGCAGTCGTCGTTGGAATTGCATTCCGCTGACGGCTCGGCAATGCGGCATTCACAGCTTGTGCAGCCGTTGCCGTCCGGCAGATAACCTTTTTCACAGAAACCCTGGCAGATGTTGTCGGGGCATGCCGCTTCGCGGCACTGGTCGTGACACCCCAGGCTTATTACAAAATGGCCGGCTCCGGTGCGCTCAAGCGTACTTACCAGAATAAGGTAACTGCCTTCGAGTTGAAGCCTATAATCCACGATTTCGCATGAGTTTGCGCCTGCTTCAGCCGCAGCCCAGGTAAGAGCATTGCCCCATAATCCGTTGGATGCACGCGGGCCGTATAGCGCCAGCGCCGGAGAAGCTCCGTCGCCGTCGGCTTCGATGCTTATTGTGACGCTTGCGCCGGGCAGTGCGTCGAAGGTGTATGGCACATATGTTTCGGATTCATCCGACCAGCCTTCGAAATAATCGCCGAAGTTGATGTTCTGGCTCTGAAGGCCGTCTCCGAAAACGGCGTTCAGAATTTCCGGGTCGGTAAGCAGCGGGGCCTTGAACTCAGAATTTTCGTTCGATGCATAGTCGCCGTCCGTTTCGCTGCCCTTGTCTCCTTCGCAATCGCCGTTGTCGTCGCCGTCGCCGCCGGAGAGTTCGTCGCCGTCGCCGGAACCGGAAGATTCAACTTCCGTGCCCAGGCAGGCGGACAGCATTGTCAGCATGAGCATAAGTGCGAACAGAATTGTAAATCTTACGGCTTTCATAAAAAATCCTGTATTTCAACGGCCTGTCAGGCAGACCGGTTTTCAACATTATATATTATGCAGCAAAACCCGTACCATTTGTA
Organism: Deltaproteobacteria bacterium; assembly: GCA_029570245.1. Classification (GTDB taxonomy): domain Bacteria; phylum Myxococcota_A; class SURF-8; order SURF-8; family SURF-8; genus JAKQSH01. The sequence goes on from JAKQSH010000472.1 coordinate 9,513, forward strand.
ACTTCAAAGTGCTTTTTGTGTTCAAGTGCTTGTAATTGTTAATAAATATGTCGTCCACCATGCTTTGCGGCATTGCCCGCGTGCGCATGTTTTTCCTGCGGACAGGGCTGTGGATGTCGCCATCGAATGACATGCAAAAATAATATCAGCAAAAACAATATGTTGCAAATGTAAAGCTTGCGTTTGATGTGTAAAGGCGGCTTTACAGTTTTTATTCTGCGGCTGTTTGCGGATTACTGCTCAACGGCGATTTTTGCCTTCTGCGCCAGAGAACCCCAAACCAGCCCCACGACTTTTACGCAGTCCAGCACCTGATCGGCGGAAACTTCAAGCGGGCGGAAAGTTTCGTTCCACGATTCCAGGCGGATGCGCCCGCCCAGGCTGCGCCAGATTTTGCACATGGTTTCGCCCCAGTCCAGAGTCACAACCACATCGTCGTCGGAGCGCAGCGGTGCGCGCCGCGAGCATATCACCACGTCGCCGGGGCGGTAGCGCGGCAGCATGCTGTCACCCGAAATCTCAAAGGCGAAGGCCTCCTCGTCGTCAACTCCGGCAGGGCGGGGAATGTAATACTGCACCTGGTCCGGCAGAAAACTGCCGTCAGGGCCGGCCTTTACCTGTCCCACCACCGGAACGGGCGTCTGGGTGCTTTCGCAGATGGAGTTGCGCAGCAGGGGGCCTTTGCCGGTAAGAAGCCAGCGTGCCGAAATGCCGGTGGCGTTGAAAATTGCCCCCAGCAACTCAGCCGGAACGCGACGCTTGTTTATTTCATACCCGCGATATGTGCGCAGGTTAACACCGATGATTTCCGCAAAGCGCTCCTGACTCAAGCCCAAATGAATCCGCAGTTCTCTCAAACGAGCCGGAAAGTCGTTCATTTTCAGCCTCCTGAAAAGTCCGGTCATAATTTCTTGACATATGTTACCTTAACAAGTTATTATGGTCAAGAAAAAATGACCTGAAAAGGTAATTTGTGGTCGGCGAAGTAGCAGGTGATGGAAATGAACGAGTGGGAGCAGTCGATAATAGAACTTAATGCAGCTGATTGTATATTGCTGATGGCGCTGAAAAAGAAGTTGAGCGTCGACGGCAACCCGGAATTGAGGCGGGTTCTGCGCTCTGTTCTGGCAATGCAGGGAACTGGAGCCGGCAGCCAGACTAAAAACTCCAGGCCACCTCTGAAAGGACGCGGGAGCCTGCTGGTTTTTCCACTGCGCGGTGTGAGGCAGATAAAAGAAAAGTCCGGTGGCGAAGATCATCTGGCCGGAATCGGTGAGCCGCCGGCGTTTTAAGCGCCGCGTTTGCGTCCCCCCGACTTTCCGGCGTCTGAGGCGCTTTCATTCAGGCGGGCGAGTTCGTCCTCAAGCTCCGCCGCACGCTCCAGAATTTCGCTGTAGCGCCCCATCCATTCTTCCACTTTGCGGCGCAGTTGCCGGTTTTCTTCCAGCAGTTCAATAACATATTCCTGATCGTGCCCGCTGCGTACATCCCCGGCGGGCGTTTTGCCCGGTTCGGCTGCGGTCGCTGCGGAGGCTCCGAACAGATTGCCTTCTCCGGTCATCAGCCAGTGTCCGTTTATGTCGAATTCATCAATCATTTTTTTGAGAATCTCAATGGTTGGAATGCGTCCGTTCACGTAGTTCGAATAAGCGTTCTGTGAAATGCCGATTCTTTCACAGAAGTCTTTTTTCTTGCAGCCCAGCGCGTTGCGCACGATTTCTATACGTTGCGGTATTGTGAACATTTTGTATGAGATTTCCCTTGACATATTTAACTGTTTATTGTATTTATTGCACATGTTGTTAACAATCGTGGAGGAAAGCCATGATGAAATCAAACAATTGCCATGATCGCCTTATTACTCCTGCCGCAGTGGCTGCGCTTCTTTCAATGAATACTCAGACGCTGGCCGTGTGGAGACACCTCGGAAAAGGTCCGGTCTACATAAAGGTTGAAGGAGCTGTGCGTTATCGCCTGAGCGATATTGAGTCGTGGCTCAGGCATAATACCATCACTCCGGCGGAACACAACCAACGTCAGTGGTAATTATTGCACATCATGTTAAGGATTGTCAAGTTATGTCAATTTTGCCTGTGAACGCGGTAAAAGAGAGTTGTAATGTCGCGGCAAGGCGTTTCTCCGCAGACCCGGAACTGGAAGAACGCGCCCTCAATCTGAGCGAAGGCGAATACGAAGAAAAGCTTTCGATCATGTGCATTCCGTGGACGGTGGAGGCGGTTTTCTGCGGAACCGACTACGACGATGTGCTGGACCGGCAGCATAAGGCGCGAAAAATAATCAATCGTTTCGAGAACGACATTGATGCGTACATTGCACAGAAACGGTCTGAACTGTCCGCCGAACTCTGCCTGATCTGCGAGCAGCTTGAAATAGAATAGTATCTGAGAGGTTTGTCTGATGATCCACAGCGGAGAAAAAATCAAAATCGGCATAATCATAACTCTGGCGAGTCTGGTGTTGAGCGGTCTTGGCGCCGTTTTCGCATACGGCATCATGCCCAACCGCGCCGATCTGGCCGAACTGCGGCGTGAACAGAAGGAACTGTCCGAAAAAAGCGTCGATATGGAACGGTATTCATGCGATCTGGCGCGCATAGAGCGCCGTCTGGATCGCATGGACGAAAAACTCGACCGCCAGCATGCGGAACTTATGCAGAGTCTCAGACCATAGTTGTTTCTGGAGGATTTCATGCACAGCGAACAGTGGGAGATGTTGTTATGTTGCGATTCTATTTGTTGCATTAACGCAGCGCATATATTAGAATTTATATCTGAATTCTTCTGGCCGACCCGATGACCATCTGGATTCGAACCGGAAAGAATAGTGATAACAAGATATTAGGGTTGAGGCGATTCACGCCTGCAACCTTCATTAAAAATTGCGATTTTTTCATGTGAGATGTTGCATCGTGCCTAATTCGGTGGAAGAAAACAAACAGGAAATAGTCAGACGGACTGAAAGAATCATTCAGACCTACCTGAAATATTATCCCAATCACGACACTTCGCGCATCGAAAAAGCCGTTTTTTACGGAGCTCTTTTCCATCGTGGGCAGCTGCGCCGTTCCGGCGATCCTTATATTTTTCACCCGCTGGTTGTAGCGCAGTTTTGCGCCGACATGGGCCTTGACGAAAGCTGTATCGTTTCGGCCATGCTGCACGACACCATAGAAGACACCGACGCCAGCGAAGAAAAAATCAGCGAGCTTTTCGGTCCGTATATTACGGAAATCGTAAGTGCGCTTACAAAAATCCGCAGCGTTTCGGCGGCCTCCAAAGAACAGGATCGACAGTCCAGCGTCAAAAAAATATTAAGCGCCGCCTCGCGCGACATCCGTCCCATGCTGATAAAAATCTACGACCGGCTCAGCAACATGCAGGAAATGGATCACATGCCGGAGGCGCACCAGAAACGCGTTTCGAAAGAAACCATCGAAGTTTATGCCGTTCTGGCGCAACGTCTGGGCATGTATCAGGATTACCGCAGTCTCCTGAACCTGTCTCTGAAATATCTTTACCCGGCCGACTGCATGCGCATTCAGGAGCGCCTCGACGAGCATTTCCGGGAACGCAGCGAAAAAGTTCAGCATTTCATCAACCGCTTCAGGCAGGATATAAAAACCTACAACATCGACGCCGAAATCTTCCCCCTGTGGCCGGAGCCGGCTGATTTTTACCGCGAGAACGAAGGCTGGAACCCCAATGTCGATATCCGCGTAAAGTTCCAGGTGGTCATCGGCAGCGTGATCAGCCTTTATACCGCTCTGGGATTTCTTCATCAGAATTTCGTGACGGTGCCGATGGCGGTGAAAGACTACGTTGCGAACCCTCTGGCCAACGGCTACAAAGCGCTTAAAACCAAGCTGGTGCTGAACAACGAAATCTATCGCTTCGAAATTCTCACGCCCGAAATGAAGGAAGTCAACGAGCGCGGCGTAATATACAACTGGAAACAGAACGCCAATCGTCTTTCGTCGTACTACACCAACTACATGAATCTTTTAGGCGAGCTCTTGGCCGACGACGAAATCCGCATGGACGAAGTGCTTTCGCAGACGCAGGTCAACGGCATGGCCATTTATTCTCCGCGCAAAGACCTTTACATCATGCCCGAAGGCTCGACCTGCCTGGATTTTGCCTACGAAATTCACCGCGACCTCGGCAACACGGCCCGTTCGGCCAGAGTAAACGGCCTGGACAGACCGCTGGAGCATACGCTGCATTCAGGCGATGTGGTTGAAATCGACACCGACAAAAGCGTGCAGCCTTCTGAATCCTGGTTGAAAATTACAGTCACGCCCAAGGCTCACGCCGCCATCCGGCGTGAAATCCGCCGTCGCACTCAGGAACGGGCTGCGGAATTCGGACGTGAACTTTGGGCCCGTGAAATCGACAAGTACGGACTCGACCCGGATGCGCTTATTCAGAGTTCGGATTTCATCCGCATCCTCGAAAAGGTCAAGCTTACCCATACCGAATTTTTCCGGCGCGTGGCTTACCGTCAGATTATTCCGTCTCATTTCATCGCAGCCCACAACATCATAAGCCGCGACCGCATCCGCAGTCAGCACAAAGCCGAGCGTCAGTCGATCCGCCAGAAAATATTCAGCGCCCTCAGTTCCGCCCAGGAAGAGGTTCTTAAATTCGACCGCAACGACGTATTCATCAAATATGCCGGTTGCTGCAACCCGATTTTCGGCGATGATGTGGTGGGTGTGGTTCAGGAAGGCACCGGTATTACGGTGCATCGCGAAAACTGCCCCGAACTCAAAAACATCCCGGAAGACAAGCAGATAGCCGTAAGCTGGGACGACGACAAGCCCATCAAGTCGGCCACGCTCAATCTGCATGTGGGCGACCGCAAGGGCATACTGGCGCAGATACTTCAGGTGGTGCGCAGACGTGGTATAAATCTGGGCGAGTTCAACGCCTACACCGTGGGACGCGAAGCCTTTATGAAACTGCAGCTGGAAGTCAGCAGCCAGCGCGACCTTATGAAGCTCGTCAACGACCTGCGCCGCATGGACGGCATTTTCTCCATAACCCGCGAAGACTGAAAACAGCAGAAACAAAACAAGCCTCAAGCTGTATGTTCTCAATTATAACACACAATAAGTTCTGAAGCTTTTGCTTATTGGAGAAGAGAGAAAAATTATTGGCCCCCGCCGGTGTACTGCTTGCGGAGCTCTTTCAGGACGATTTTTGCGACGGTTTTCAGCGTTTCGAAAACGCCTTCGCCGCGTGTGGCGACCGCGCTGAATTCGGGGACGCCGAAGGGGTTGAGCATTGCCGAAAGCTCGGCGGCGTCCACTGCCGAAGGCAGGTCGCGCTTGTTGTACTGCATCACCCACGGCACATCTTCGAGCCTGATGCCGTATTCCGCCAGGTGAATCTTCATGTTGTCGAGGCTTTCGAGGTTTGCGTCCATGCGTTCGATCTGCGAGTCGGCCACAAAGACGATGCCGTCCACGTCTTTTAAGATGATTTTGCGTGAGGCGTCGTAAAATACCTGGCCGGGAACAGTGTAAAGGTGGAAGCGCACCGAAAAACCGCCCAGCTTGCCCATGGCCAGCGGCAGAAAATCGAAGAACAGTGTGCGCTCGGTTTCGGTGGCTAGTTCTATCATGCGCCCGCGCGTGTCCGGGGCGGTTTTCTGAAAAATGTAGCGCAGGTTGGTGGTTTTTCCGCCCAGACCCGGCCCGTAATAAACCAGCTTGACGTTTATTTCACGCGAGGAATAATTGATGAACGCCATAAAAAACCCCGGATTCAGTCGTTAAAAAGGTTGTCTATGTCTTCGTCGGTGATTTCGGTGAAGATGGTGTTCTGCTCGCGCGTGCCTTTTTTGCTGTTTATTTCCGCGAAGAGTTCTTCGAGTTTGCGGCTGGATTTGCGCACCAGCAGGCGCACCAGGCCAAGCGAAGTGCGATGATCGAAGACCACCACCAGTATCAGACGCTCGGTGATGGTTGAAAGATGCAGGTTGTCGCGTTCGCCCTCGTGAAAGAGAATGGAAAATTCCTTTTCGCCGATGAGTTTTGCCAGACCCGAAGTTGCGGCGATGTTGCCTGCGGCAAGAGTGGCCAGCGAGGTTGTGTCCATCGTGCCGGTGTCGCCGGAAGTGGCGATGAGCTGGCCGTTTTTATCCACCAGAAAAACCAGCTTGGCGTTGGTTTCAGCCGCCAGTTCCTGACAGAGTTTCTGAATTTTTTCGAAGTCCTCCTCAAAGAGAACCATCTGCTGTTCAAGCATCATTGCAGTTTCCCTTGGCTAAGTCGTATTTGCCCGTCCGCAGAAAAGGCGCATCGCCTCATGCTTCAAAGCATTGAATATTCTAGCAGGAAACCTCAGGCGTTGCAAATATGGAGAAGGCGATGGTGAAAACTTCTGTTGTGGATTCGATCGAGTTGTCAGACAGCCGGTTTGCCTGTGTGTTTTTCTTTCCTCCCGCTCAGCACCACGAAATCCGAATCCGGGTTGTCTTTTCCGTAGTCGCCGTAAAAGTGCGCTTCCGCAAGGCCGCAGTCAAGCAGCAGTCCGGCGTATTCTTCATCGCTGTAAGCCTGCGCGGCGCTGGCGTAATGCTGGGCCGTTCCGTCGGATTGCAGCACAAAAAAGTCGCTGCGGAAGGCGTTTTCGTCTTCGAACCAGCGGTTTTCCTGCAGGCATATGTAAGGCGAATCGGAAAAAAGCCCGTGTTCGGCGGCCAGCCAGGACGGATTTCCGCCGTCTGCGCGCTTCAGTGCCGTCCGGCGGCTTGCTTCCAGCAGCAGGATTCCTCCGGGCGCCAGCGCGGCGACGGCCTTGTTAAGCAGCAGGCGGCCTTCGGCTGGCGTAAAAGTGTTGAACTCTCCGAAGAGCAGCATGACGAGATCGTAACCCGTTCCGAAATCGGCTTCAAGCAGATCGGCTTCAATGACGCTTGCGCTGTCGCATTGAAGAAGATTCCGCGCATATGCCACTGAAGCCGGCGAGAAGTCGATGCCGCAGCAGCGATGTCCGAGACGCATCAGGCGCTGCATATAAAATCCCGGCCCGCAGCCGAGGTCTGAAATGTGCGACGGCACGCCGTGCAGGATTTCCGCATGGATGAAATCTACGTGGCGGTCTATGGTTTTCTGGCGGCGGCTGGCCAGATCGTGTTCCTGCGAGAGATGTTCGGCCAGCATGCGGCGGCTGAAGCCGGGCTCATTCCATGGAATTTTGTGAATGCCGCTCCAGGCGGATTTTATGTGGCTGCGTGCTTCGAGCACAAAGCGCGGAAAATCATTCTGATTCATAATCTGAAGTACTCCTGCAAAAATACTACATACAAATATGACACAGCAGGACTCTTCAGGCAAAAAGTCGGATGCAGCCGGACTCTGAACAGTCCCCGGTTTGTGAAAAAACCACCGGCGTTTATTGTCTTTCCCTCTGCGGTTTCACGGAGTGGCGGTCGTTTGGGTTTTAAAGCTGCGCTCTACCGCACATGCGCGCGCGAAGCGCGCGCATTCGGAAGCTGCTGGAATCTGCAGATTTTCAGCGCTTTGCCTGCCTCGGCGCGGTTTATCGCAGCGGGACTTTCTTTGCGCGTCCAAAGAAAGTCCCGCAAAGAAAGGACGGGACGCGCCTTGTT
>JAKQSH010000473.1 GCA_029570245.1 Deltaproteobacteria bacterium
GTGGTAGAGGCGGTCTGATGCCGGGGCTATTGTTTCCAGCAGGGCTGGCGGCAGCGGCAGAACTTGCAGTATTGACCAGCCGGCCATTGCAAAGGGCAGAATAATGATGGGATGTATGGGCAGAGTCTTATCTTTTTTGATCCAGAAAAAACCCCAGGCCGCGACAAGCAGAGCCAGAATAGATTGATGTGTGAACCAGATTGCGGGGCGGGTAACTGTGCTGCCAAGAGCAAGCGGCATCGAAACAAGCAGCAGGAGCATAATCGCTCCGCTCGTCATTTCGAAGACGGAATTGAAATATGGCGAATCGGAAGAAGAGGAACTATTTCCAGAAGAGGATGATTGTCCTCTAAGTAAGTTCCTTCTCCACCAGTTCGCAAATGATGTGGTAGACTGTCTCATGCGTTTCCTGTATTCTCGGCGTATCTTCAGACTCCGCTGCAATCAATACATCGCACATGTCTTTCATCGCCCCGCCGTTTTTTCCTGTAAGTCCTATCGTTTTAAGACCGATTTTTGAGGCAGCGGTTATCGCCTGCAAGACATTCGGTGAGTTTCCGCTGGTGGAAATTCCCCAAGCGATATCTCCGGGACGACCTAAAGCTTCTATCTGGCGTGCAAAGACGCTGTCGAATCCGATGTCATTCGACCAGGCGGTTATGCTTGACGTGTTTGTCGTCAGGGCCAGTGCCCGCAATGGTTTGCGCACGCGATAATACTTGCCGATAAGTTCGGCTGCGATGTGTTGCGCGTCGGCAGCGGAACCGCCGTTGCCGAATACAAACACCGTTCCGCCGTTTTTCAGCGATTCAATAATCAATCTAACGGATTTCTCAATCTCATCCAGCGATGAGGCGAGGCTGTCCCGTTTGACTTTTATTGATTCTTCGAAAACTTCTCTGATTCTTTCCTTCATTATTTCAGCCTGTTGTATCAGATTGCGAGTAACGGTTTTAAATGTTCAACTACAAATTCATCGGCAAAACGTAGCGATTCCGGCGTGCCGATATCCAGAAAATGAGCTTTAGAACGGAAAGCGGCAAGTCTGTAGCCTTTGCCTATCAACGCCGGGAAAACTGTTGTTTCCAGTGAAAGCGGGCGCTCGTCCGGGAAATATTTCAACATTTCCCGGTTGAATATGTATACGCCGCCGTTTATCTGCGGATTTTTGCCGCCTTTTTCTTCAAAGGCATATATCCAGCCATCGCGGTCAGCCACTCCTCCGTAACGCTCAGGATCATCAACGATGATTGTCGCAATGCTTATGTCCGCTCTTTTTTCTTCATGTGTTTTAAGCATTGTGTGGATATCTGCAAGCACCAGAGAGTCACCGTTGACAACCAGGATTCTTTCGATATTCTGAAGCAGCGGAGCACAGTAAGCTACAGCTCCTCCGGTCCCCAGCTGCTCTTTTTCGCGATTGAAAACAAGCCGGCAGCCCGTTTCCATGTTCGCAAAATAGGCACTTATCTGATCTCCCATATAGCCGCTTGAAACAATGATTTCTGTCACTCCGAAATGTGCCAGATAACGTATCACCCATTCCAGAAATGGCTTTCCAGCAACAGGAATCATAGGTTTGGGTTTGTCCGGGTGTATTGAACGGATTCTTGTCCCCAGGCCGCCAGCCAGAATTATTCCCGCTGTTCGCATTCGTCTTAAAGAGCCTTTCCGCTTTCGGGCCAGTTGGCGACAAATTCCCGCACCATGTCGGCGCTTGAAGGAATGGAGTGGTAGAGGTTGACTTTGTCTGTGTTGATCCGGTATTCGATTACCGGTACATTTTCTTTTACTGTAGAAAATGTATGTTCTTTGCCAGCCCATTCAATTACGTCTGACAGTTTTACGGTTCCGGTGCCGCCGATGTTGAAGATTTCTCCGAACTGCTCCTGTTCGACCAGCGAAAATACGGTTTCTGCGGCTTTGTCAGTGTTGAGATACTGCATCCTGCTTTGCGGAGACACCCAGAGATTTCTACCGTTAAGAATGTCGAAAATCGGATTCTTCACTATTCCGTGGCCAACAAAACCACCGAAACGGCAGATCATCCATCTTGGGTGGTAGTGCCGCAGATATTGTTCGGCCATATATTTGTGAAAGCCGTAGTTCGATTGTTTGCATATGTCGATTGCTGCATCTTCCCTGTTGTTGCCGGGGTCGGATGTGTCGGTGTAAACATCTGCGGTGGAACACAGCACGTAATGGTCGCAGGGGAAATCCTGTATAGAGCGTTTGACGCTGGTAAATGAAAGTTCGAATTCGCGGTTGGGGTCTTCATCGGCCAGAAATTTTTTCGAATTGCCGTTGGCGTTAATGAACAGATCACAGTGAT
>JAKQSH010000476.1 GCA_029570245.1 Deltaproteobacteria bacterium
GAAAATGGAGATTACGCCGAATACGAAATTCTGGAAGTGGCCGATCTTCCCAAGGGCATGCGCTTGATTCTGGATGGCTTCGCCGGTCGCGATGAGGCAAAGGCCCTTTTCCAGCAACAACTGTTTTACCCACGTGACATGCTGCCGGAGACAGACGAGAACGAAAACTATGTCGAAGACCTGCTTGGTCTGAGAGTAATCGACATCGACAGCGGAGCGGAGTTGGGCGTAATAAGCGATATTTTCGAAACAGGCGCCAACGACTGCTGGGAAATTAAGAATGGAGACAGGGAAATCATCATTCCCGCCACCCGTGAAGTCATTGTTGAAGTCGATATTGAAAACAGCATTGTACGAGTAAAACTGCCAGAGGGGCTGGCCGAAGTCTATGAGGATTGACATTCTCACATTATTGCCCGGACTTCTCGAATCATACCTGCAGGAAGGCATGATCGGGCGGGCCTGTCGCGAAGGACTGATTCAGATAAACGCAGTGCAGATTCGCGACTTCGCCACTGACCGTCACAAAACGGCTGACGACAGCCCATACGGAGGAGGAGCCGGCCTTATTATGAAGGCAGAGCCTGTCGCCGCAGCCATTAAATCAGTAAAACGCCGCAAAAAAGCCCGCGTTCTGCTGATGAGCCCTCAGGGACGCACTTTTACGCACACAGACGCACGCAGACTGGCGGAAGACAGACACATAATAATAATCTGCGGACGATATGAAGGCATTGACGAGCGCATCCGTCAGAAATACGTCGATGAGGAATTTTCGATTGGGGATTATGTGCTTACTGGCGGTGAACTGGCGGCTCTTGTAATAACGGATGCTACTGCGCGTTTCATTCCCGGCGTGCTGGGAAATGAACAGTCAAGCCAGGATGAAAGTTTCAGCGCCGGAATGCTTGAATATCCGCAGTATACCAAACCGCGCGTATTTCAGAAAATGGAAGTCCCGGAAGTGCTGCTGTCCGGCAACCACGCTCAAATCAACCGCTGGAGACGCACGCAGGGATTACTGAAAACAATGAAAAACAGGCCCGATCTGTTTGCCGGATTGCAACTGACGGAAGAAGATAAAAAGGAAATTGAAAATAATTGCGATTGACTGCAAAAAAGTTTGCATTTTTCCGAATAATCGTTAGTATTTCTCAACCTGCGAGTTTATGAAACATTGAGAGGCAGCAATGAAAGCCCACGAATTAGTTAAAGCGTTTGAAAAGAGTCAGGAAAGAACGGACCTCCCGGAGATTCGCGTAGGCGATCGTCTCAAGGTTCACTTTAAAATCAAAGAGGGTGACAAAGAAAGAATCCAGGTTTTCCAGGGTGATGTCATCCGCACCAGACAGGGAAGTGTCCGTTCCACGTTTACGGTCCGCAAAGTGTCCTACGGAGTAGGTGTCGAGCGCACTTTCCCAACCCACTCGCCTCTTATCGACAAGATCGAGCTGGTTCAGCACGGTAAGGTTCGCCGCAACCGTCTGTATTACCTCCGTGACCTCAGAGGTAAAGCCGCCCGTATTTCGGAGCGTCGTAATTTCGCCGATTAATCGCAAGGCGTGACGAAAAACAGACGGCCAGAACTGTCGCTGTTTGCAACACCCGATGAAGAGATCGGTTGTATTGAGCGCAGTCTGGAACTTCAGCAGTCGATTACCATTATTGGAGTCGATGAAGTCGGGCGTGGCCCTTTAGCAGGGCCGGTTGTAGCCGCTGCGGTAAGTTTGCCTGGCGCTTACGTACCGCATGGATTGAACGACTCGAAAAAGCTGAAGAAATCCACAAGAGAGAATTTGTATTCAGAAATCAGCGCCAATGCTTCGAGCATTGGCGTTTCTTTTTTGTCCGCCGAAGAAATTGACCGCATCAACATTTTAAACGCCTCGCTTAAAGCAATGATGCAGGCCGTTGAACAGGCAGAGCAGAACCTGCCGCAAGAGCCTGCAATCTGCCTGGTGGACGGCAATCAACGCATGCCATGCGCACGCAGACAGCAGACAATAGTCGGAGGCGACGGGAAATCATCGAACATCGCTGCTGCCTCAGTAATTGCCAAGGTCATTCGCGATGCCTGGATGGAAGCGGCTGCTGTGTTTTACAGTGGATACGGATTTGAGAAGCATAAAGGTTATGGAACAGAAGAACATCGCGAGGCGATCAAAAAGCTGGGGCCATGCGCTCTGCACAGAAAAACTTTCGCCGGGGTAAAAGAAAACCTGTCCGTAAGCTCCCGGAAGGAGCATGAACAGGTTTAAAGGGTTCAGACGAAACCGGCATGTCACCGGTTCGTTATGGAAAAACGTTCTCGCTTATTCGATGTTGCCGAAAGACTTTACGGGAGCCTTCTTGACAAAACCGGAACGGATGCAGCGTGTGCAGACATACTTACGTCTTACGCCGCCGTTTTCGAATACGCGGATTTTCTGAACGTTAGCCATGAAACGGCGTCTGGATTTATTGTTGGCGTGGCTGACTGTGTTGCCGACGCCGGGGCCTTTTCCACAAACTGAGCATACTCTGGACATTTTAAAAACCTCTTCCACTTGTTCGTCGGCGAAAAACCGAGTGCGTTTGATACCACCATAGACCGAAAATTGCAAGTCTTTTTCAGCATTGAAGCCTTAAAAATTAATGCGTAATCTCATAAACCACATCTGCAGCCAAATAAATGCTGATTTTACATGCTTTTACATTCAGTGGAAGAAAAATACCTGAGTGTATTAATAATCTGTTGTTTTATTTATTTTTATGGCATTTTTTATGAATTCCGGTATTGACTGCTGTTGAAAAGACGCCAGATTAAATGAGCATGGAGCCGGATATTAGTTTAAGCTCGCATTTCAGAATAGAAAAACGTGTCTGCTGAACGATCTGGAGGTTACGCCCGATGAGGTGTCCAATATCCTATATATTCCCATTCCTGCTGTCTATTATGCTGATGCTTCCGGCTGCGGATATTTCAGCAGCCGACAGAGCCGAGCCATCGGAAGCTCAAGCGCAGAAGGCGGAAGAACCGTCATCACCGCCGATTGAAGCGCCGGAAGAAGAAACACCACAGATTCAGGCGGCTGAAGCCCCGGAGATTTCGGATAAAAACGAAATTGAAGAAGGGTACGAGGAGATTTACGAAGACCCTGAAGATGGAGTTGTTGTTGAATACGATGAAGAAAACGAAGGCAGCAATGATTCTCAAGCTCAGCTGATTTCGAATTTCAAAGGTTTTCTTAAAGAACGCGGCACCAGAAAACCGCTTTCAGACATAACGATTTATCTTGAGGGGACACCAAATACGGCAATCAGCGACCGCAGAGGGTATTTCGAGTTCTATTCGCTGCCTGCCGCAGACTATAAAATCAGCATACCAACCATAGACTATGAGAAGTTCGAAACGGAAGAAAAAATCATCGAAGGCCAGGTGACGGAAGTCACCTATTATCTTGAACCCAAAATGTTCGGCACGCTGGAAGTCGTGGTGCGCGGCAAGAAAATTCAGAAAGAGGTATCGCGCAAGGTCATTCAGATGGACGAGGCGCGTGTCATTGCCGGAACACAGGGAGACGCCGTTAAAGTGGTGGAGAACATGCCTGGAGTGGCTCGCGGCACCGCAAGCACGGCGGGTATAGTCATTCGCGGATCAAATGCCGAAGACAGTCGAGTATTGCTGGACGGTCATCAGATTCCCCTGCTCTTCCACTTCGGTGGCTACAAATCGGTTTACAATTCAGACCTTTTGAGCGAAATAAATCTGTTCACCGGCGGCTTCGGAGCCGAATACGGCAACGCCACCGGCGGAATCGTTGAACTGAAAAGCCGCAAGCCGCGCCTCGACCGCTGGGGCGGATATGTCGATTCTTCGCTTATAGATTTTACCGGTATGGTGGAAGGCCCGGCAACGAAGGACATCGGATTCGCGTTTTCGTTTCGACGCTCTGTAATAGACCTCATTTTCCTGGCGATGCCGGAAATGGAAGACCTGGAGTTCACCACCCTGCCCGTTTATTACGACTATCAGAACAAATGGTTTTTCCGGCTCAACGACGAAGACACGATCACAATCGACTGGTACGGCGGCCTCGACAAGCTCAAGCTCGTATCGACCGGTATCAGCGAAGGCGTACCGGAATCAAACGGCCAGGTCGGATTCCGAACCATGTTTCACAGCCTGTTCATGCATTACAATCACAAGACCGACCGCTTTGAGTCGGATTTCTCACCGGGTTTCTATTATATTGCAATTGACGTTGAATTCGGCGGCGATTATTTTTTCAACATGGACATCTACGGGCTGGATTTGCGAGAAGATTTACGTTTGAACATAACCGACAGCAACACACTGGTTTTCGGAGTTCAACTCGAACCGGGCTGGGCCTCGATCAGCTCAAGTTTCTCGCGACCTCCCAAAGAAGGCGACGTGGAATTCTCTTTTTCCAACTCGGAAAAAGTGGCGGTAGCTACCACCAAGGGAGAACTTACCTCCGGCATGTACATCAAGGATGAAATGACATTCGGGCGCGTGCAGTTCATCCCCGGTGTGCGCTTCGAACACAATACGAACCTCGAAGAGTACGCCATAAGCCCGCGCGCGAACCTGCGTTACAACGTCATAGACCCGCTGACGCTCAAAGCAGCCGTCGGTCTGTATCATAGAGTGCCTGACCCGGACGAACGCTATGAGCCTTACGGAAATTCCGGCCTGGACTACGAGTATTCAGTGCATACAGTCGGCGGCCTGGAATGGAACATCACCGAAATAATCAATGTCGATCTGCAGGGATATTACAAATATCAAGGCAACCTTGTTGACTCAATCTCTGACGACGAGAGCAGCGAAGAAAACGACAGCGACAAATTCTACAACAACGGAGCAGACGGCTATACTTTCGGTGGAGAAATTCTGCTGCGCCACAATTTCGCGAACAATTTCTTCGGCTGGATCAGCTACTCAATAAGCCGTTCCATGCGCAACGACGGCCCAGGTACGCCATACAGACTCTTCGACATAGATCAGACACACAACCTGACAGTAGTCGCCAGCTATAATTTCCTGAAGACGTGGACAATAGGCGGACGCTTCCGCTTCACATCCGGTGAACCCTACACGGATATAATGGGCAGTATTTACAACGCAGACAACGGAACGTACATTCCGCTGTACAATTCAGACAAGAAGAATCAAAAACGCAACCCCCCCTTCCATCA
>JAKQSH010000482.1 GCA_029570245.1 Deltaproteobacteria bacterium
CGGCGCAGGCAGGCTTTGCTGAAATTAGGGCGCCGCGAAGCTCAGATAATAGACAACTACCGCACTCAACTTGTAGAGCTTGATGCTCGCAGGAAATCACTGGCCGAGAAAAAAAACGAATCAGAAAACCAGAGGCAGAAAATAGTTGAGAGCCGCCGTTCGATGGCGGAAGAAATCAAGCGTAAAGCTGCGTTGATAAAAACGGTGCGTGAAGATAAGCAACTTATGGCTAAAGCCGAAAAGGAAATGAACGAGGCTAGAAAAGCTTCGGATTCTTCCATTGCAATGCTGAAAAAAAACGAACCGCCGGCAGATGCGACTCCGGGATTTGAATACCTTCTGGCTAATAAAGGTTCCATCGCCTGTCCGATCGGCGGAAAAATCATTCAGAGTTTCGGGGAAATAACAACAGGAAAAAAAGAAACGATATTTCACAGCGGGCTGGATATCAGAGCCACTGCTGGGGCGCCTGTGAAATCAATAGCTGGCGGAAAAGTGGTTTTCTCCGGCAAGTTGCGCGGTTACGGAAAACTTGTGGTCATCGACCACGGTCGCGGATATCTTTCGCTTTACGGTTACCTTGAAAAAATAAATGTCAGGCAGGATTCAACAGTATCACGCGGTTATGAAATCGGCAGAATCGGCGACGGCAATTCGTTGAAAGGACCGACTCTTTTTTTTGGACTGCGCAAGGGCGGGCAGCCTGAGAATCCTAAGTCGTGGACGGACTGCCGCTGACGGACACCCTGAGCCGTAAATAAACAAACGGGAAGTGCAGGCTTCCCGTTTGTTTTTTGTAGAAAATATAGAGAAATTAAATGTTCTTATCCACAAAGGCTTTCAGCTGATCTTCCGAAACTGCGCCCACCTGTGTTCCTACAACAACGCCGTTCTTTATCATGAGCAGGGAAGGGATGGCGCGGATTCCGAACTGATTGGCTACCATCGGGGCTGCATCGGTGTTCAGCTTTGCAAACTTGACTTTGCCTGCATATTCGGGGGCGATTCTTTCTACTATCGGAGCGATGTAACGACATGGACCGCACCACGGAGCCCAGAAATCCACCAGCGCCGGAATATCGGATTCCATTATTTCAGCCTGAAAGTTGCTGTCGTTTACTTCCAAAAGATTCCCGCTCATTTTGTCCTCCTCAAAATTGATTTTTATGAAAGACGTTATCAATGTATCGTCTTCTTCAATCCCAATTTAAGTATTGAACTCCATTTTGCAAGCCGAAGAAACATTTTTTATTTTCATTATCCATTTCTGGTATGGAATGTTGCTGTTCTGATTATTGCCGTAGGCAAAATATATAAAAAAAAGAAGGGCTTGATTTGATTTCAGCCACTGAGCCGGATAGAATATCAATCTTAAATCTGTTTCTGAGGATACAATCTAAAGCCGGACCAGAATAAACGGGTAAAATGGCTCTGAACAAAGAAAAAATAACCGCTACAGCGCTGAAATATCTGCAAAAAGGGCAGATAGACAAAGCTGCTCGTGAGTACGAAAAAATACTGGAAGTGGACCCGACCGACGAACATGCACTTCACAAGGTCGGTGATCTGTATCTGCGCATGAACCGCAAACAGGAAGCTTTGAACATGTACAACCGCGTAAGCGAACTGTACGTGAGACAGGGGTTCTATCTTAAAGCAATTGCAGTATACAAGCAGATACTGAACATCGACCCAAAGCGCCTGGAACTGCATATCAAGATGGCCGAAATGTACAACCAGCTCGGCCTGCTGTCGGAAACTGTAAATCAGTATCAGTATGTGGCCAGGCGTTACGAAGAAGAACAGCGTCATGTGGAGGCTTTGGAAATTCTGCGCCAGGTTACACGCCTTGACCCTGAAAATCTACCCAACAAGATTAAACTGGCCGAAGGACTTATAAAGCACGGCAAGGCGCAGGAGGGTATCGAGACTTATTCGGCCATGATGAACGAACTGGAGCGTCTCAATAAGGAAGACGAATATGTTCGTGTCGCCGAACGTTATTTACAGCACAATCCGGCGGATCACGCGGTTTCGTGCAAGCTGGCCGCCAAATATCAACTGCGCTCCGAGTACAAAAAGAGTCTGCATGTACTTCAAAATACTCTACGCCTGGATCACAACAATATTGCAGCCCTTGAGCTTTTTGCAGAGGGGTTCATTCAGCTGAAGCAACTTGGAAAAGCAGTTACCGTTTTCAAAGAAATGGTGCAGTTGCTCAAACGCAATCGCTCCGATCGCAAAAAACTTGAAGCCGTGCTTGAGCGCATCGTTTCTCTCGACCCGGAAGAACACGAGAGTCGCAAGTTGCTGGAAGAACTTCAGAAGCGTCCGGCGGCTCATAGCGTACAGCAACAACCGC
>JAKQSH010000488.1 GCA_029570245.1 Deltaproteobacteria bacterium
TTCACTGCCGATATGGAAGAGAAGCTCGACGATGTTGAAGAAGGCAAAGTCAACTGGAAGGACCTGCTGAGAAACTTCTACGGACGTTTCCAGGATGATCTTAAAGCCGCCGAAGCCAACATGCGTGAAATCAAGCGTGAAGAAATCCCGACCGGTCTGAAATGCCCGCAGTGCGGCGCTGATCTCAACATCAAGTGGGGCAAGCGTGGCTCATTTATCGCCTGCTCGGCTTATCCGGGTTGCAGCTTTACCAGCGAATACCGCAAAGATGATGAAGGCGTGATTACTCTGGTTGAAAAGGAAGTAACCAGCGAAGTCTGCGAAAAATGCGGCTCGAAAATGGAAATCAAAGAAGGCCGCTTCGGGCGCTTCCTTGCCTGTACCAATTACCCTGAATGCAAGAACACAAAGCCGATTAAACTCAATATGAAATGCCCTGAGCCGGGTTGCGAAGGTCATGTCGTGGAAAAAACCACCCGGCGCGGCAAGGTTTTTTACGGCTGCAGCGCCTATCCGAAATGCAAATGGGCCAGCTGGGACAAACCGCTTGAAGGCCCCTGCACAGAATGCGGCAACACTTATCTTGTCGAAAAACGTTCGCGCGATGGGCGCAGCATCACCAAATGTCCTGCCTGCGGACATTCGGTGGAAAAAGACGAAGAGCAATCATAAACTTGATCTGCGTTGTGTGATGGCATATCATCTTCCCATCTCATAGCGTGATCGGGTCGGCTTAACCTTTGCCATTTGTCGGTTGGAGTATTCAGCAGTGGAAAAACCGGAGCTGTACGGCAAGTACCTTCTGATAGACCTCATAAGCGTCGGTGGAATGGCCGAGGTTTTCAAGGCCAAAGTGCTTGGTGTATCCGGTTTTCATAAAATAGTCGCAATCAAGCGCATACTTCCTTCTTTTTCCGAGCAGAAGGAATTCGTCAACATGTTTGTTGACGAAGCCAACATTGCCGGAGAACTGCACCACCACAACATAGCCCAGATTTACGACCTGGGCAAAATCGACGGAACCTACTATATTTCAATGGAACTGGTGGACGGCAAAGACCTGCGCGCAATTTTCGACCGACTGAAAAATATTCAGAAGCCCATACCGATCAACATGGCGGCCTACATCTGTGAAAAAGTGCTGGCCGGTCTGGATTACGCCCACAACAAAACCGGCAGTGCGCACATGGAAATGAACATCGTTCATCGTGATGTTTCGCCGCCGAACATTCTCATTTCGTATAATGGCGAAGTCAAGCTGGTTGATTTCGGCATAGCGAAGGCCGCCGGCAAGATTTCGAAAACTCAAGCTGGCGTGCTTAAGGGCAAGTTCGGTTACATGTCGCCCGAACAGGTGCGCGGACTTACTGTGGACCCGCGCTCCGATCTGTTCTCGGTTGGAGTTGTGCTGTGGGAAATGCTGGCCGGCAAGCGTCTTTTTGTGGGCGAAAACGATTACGACACGCTCGAAAAAGTGCGCCACGCCGAAATAGAGAACCCGCGTACATACAACCCTCAGGCGCCGGAGGCTCTGGCCGACATCGCCATGAAGGCACTGCAGCGTGATCTGAAGAAACGGTACGACAGCGCCGAATCCATGCGCCGCGATCTTCAGCAGTATTTGTACAAACTGACACCGCCGTTCACTTATCACGATGCGTCCGGCTGGATGCAGGAAATATTCTCCGTCGAACTGGCGGAGTCCAGAAAACGCATGGAGGAGATTCAGAATATTGATCCGGCTGCTCTGGGTTTCGACATCGGAGCCATTTCACGCTCACAGGAAAAGGCCGAGTGTGTCGCTGCAGAGACTGCGCAGCCTGTGCGAACGCCCGGCGGAGAAGAAGTTTCAACAAGTACCGGAGAGCCAGAGCCTGCTCGAGAGGTGAAAGAGTCCGAAAAATTACGTAAACCGGTAAATCACCGTTTCGCAATTATTGTCGCCATAATGGTTTGTGTGCTGATCATTGCTGCAATGGCCGGGTTCCACATCCTGCGCAGTCTGGGCGCAAATGTGGTTGAATTGAACACCGATATGAATAATGGTGCACTTATCGACGTGAAAGCCAATCACGAAAATGTTGAGGTTTTCTTCGACGGTAAAAAAGTTTGTCTGACACCATGCATGCTTACTGCCGTCGGGCCAGGAAAACACGAAATTCGATTCGAACTGGGCGGTTATATTTCTGAGCGGCGCGATATCGAAGTTAAAGCCGGTGATGCGCTAAAGATCAGCGGTGAAGTTTTCAAGCCGGGAGTTCTTAAAGGTGTGGTAATGCTGCGCTCCGATCCGCCCGGCGCTGAAGTGCTGTTGAACGGTGAGAAGCAGGATTTTCTGACTCCGGGCGTTCTTAAAAGTGTGCCGGTGGGTGTTGAGCAGAAGTTGCTGCTGCGCCTTGGAGGTTACGCCGAAAAAGAAATCACGTTCAATCTTGAGCGTGATGAAATAAAAAAACTCGACGAGATTCTGGCTCCGGTGGCGCCTGCTGTAAAAGTTGTCACCGATCCGGCAGGGGCGGCTGTACTGCTTGACGGCCAGGATAGCGGTCTTAAATCTCCGGCTTATCTGACCGGCCTGGAAGTCGGCAGAAAATATGTCGTGGCGGCGCTGCTGGATGGACACGAACTGGCTTCAGAAACCATCGACAGAATGGCGGATCAGGTTCTGACTCTTAGCTTTCCATTGAAGCCCAAAGCTGCCCAGAAAGGCGTCTCGGCTGCAAAGACCGGTACGCTCGAAGTAAAAACTACTCCATCAGTGAGCATTTACATCGACGGCAAATATTCCGGGCGAAGTTCCCCGGCGTCCATAAAAATTGAAGCCGGCCGCCATGAGATAAAGCTGGTCAATCCTGACGCCAACATCCACAGCGTCACACCTGTAACAATAGAATCCGGTCGAACAGTAAGCATAGAGAAAATTTTCTGAACTTATCTTCCCCCGAACGAGTGAACTTCTGGGAACTGCTTAATGTTGTAGTTGACGGCGACGATCAGCCGCCATGCGAGGGCTGCGAATGCCGGCAGAATTCCGGTTGCGACGCCGACAAACTGATAAAGAAGGTTTATGCCGGTGGAAACACTGCAAAACCCGAAAACACAGATATGCGTCCGCTGGCTTTCATGCTGGTCTTTATTTTGCCGCTGACTGCGCTTATAATGCTGTACAGACGTTCGCGGCGGAATATTATCTGAGACTCGTGCAGCAATAAACGGTTGAGTTGAAAATCCGTCATCATGGAGCGGTGGTGAAATTCCCCGCTCCATGAATTGTTTTCAGGGGATTGATATCATGTCGAAACGATGCGGATATATATCGTGTGTGATTCTGACGCTGCTGGCGGCCATTTTTCTTTTTGCCTGTTCCGGCGAGGACGAAGCTTCCGGTGACGGCGATGCGGACGGGATTGACTCTTCAGTGGATGGGGACGACAGGGCCGACGGCGACACTGACTCCGCCGATCCGTGCGCGGCGCTGCAATGCGAGCCGGGCGGCGAGTGCCTGAAGAAGAAAAACGGCAATCCGTACTGTTTCTGTGATGACGGCTACTATGCCAACAACGGTCTTACAAAGTGCCTGCCGCGTAACATCGACGGAGACACTGACAGGGATCGGGATTACGATACGACGGCCTGCAATCCGGCATCGACGCCCTGGCCGAGTCTGCCCTGCTGCGACAGCGACGGCTCCGGGCCGCGCCCCTGCATAATCGACCTGGA
>JAKQSH010000490.1 GCA_029570245.1 Deltaproteobacteria bacterium
TGTCAGCTGCATTCATCCTTGTGCTGAAACGGCAACGCCTGAAGACCGCAGCTCGGCCAGGCGCAAGTCCGGCTTGTCCGAAGAAGGCCCGCTGGCGCTCTTTGCCGGCGATCTTGAATCGGACGAGCTGATAAACCGTCTGGTGAGAATTCTTGAAGGCATCAAAGGCTCGAAACTCAAGCTGATCGTCGCCTGCCGCGACAAGACCGAGGCCACACCGACTTTCAAGCGCCGCTTAAAACGCCTGGCCGACGAGGCCGGAGCCGGCGAACATCTTATAATGATGGGACGGGTGGCCGACATGCCGGCGCTTTTCGACTCGGTCGATCTGCAGATTTTCCCTTCCGACAGCCTGTACGGTAAAATGGACCTGCCGCTGGTTCTGCTGGAAGGCATGGGGCGCGGCGTACCGGTGCTGCTTTCGGAACTTCCGCCGCTGGCGGAACTGCTGCCGGACGGCAGAGCCGGTCGAGTTATTCCGGCTGAAGACTCAAAAGCCTGGGCGGCCGGCATGCTGGAATTCGTTACAGACAGGCAGCTTCTGAAAAAGGCATCCGAAGCAGCACGGGAAACTGTGGCGCAGGAATTCAGCCGCGAAAAACTTGGCCGAGAATATGACAACCTTTACCGTGAACTGGAATAAAACAAATGACGCATCGCAATCCGCAGGAATATTACGACGATTTTTCCAAAGTATACGACAATCCGCGCGACGGCGGTTATCACCTGTTTCTGGACGAACTAGAAACTGAGATACTCAAAAATTACGTCACCGGAAAAACCGTTCTTGAGGCAGGATGCGGAACGGGTCTGATTCTGAAACGTGTAGCTGCCATGGCCGAAAAAGCCGTCGGAGTCGATCTGTCGCCCGGAATGCTAGAAAAAGCGCGTGAACGCGGCCTTGAGTGCAGTCAGGCCGACCTCTCGGCGCTGCCCTTTCCAGACGCGTCCTTCGACGCCGTCTATTCGTTCAAGGTTCTGGCTCATGTGCCGGACATAAAAAAAGCCATGCAGGAAATGACGCGCGTCACAAAGCCGGGCGGACATCTGATACTGGAATTCTACAACCCATACAGCCTGCGCGGGCTGGTGAAGAAACTCAAACCGGCCACAAAAATAACCGGAACAGCCCACGACGAGCAGGTTTTTACACGTTACGACAGTTGCTCCGACGTGCTTTCGTATGCGCCGGAAAACATCAGTTTAATAAAAACGCGCGGCATCCGTGTACTTACTCCGGCGGCATTCGTTCATGACATTCCACTGCTGGGCAGCATGCTGCGTGGAGCCGAGCGTCTGGTAAGCAGCGGCCCGACATCGGCGCTGGCCGGATTCAGGGTTTACATTTTCCGCCGCAACGAATAGAGTCGCCTGCAAAGCTCAGAAGCGTCCTACAACTGAATCAGTATTTCATTCCTGCCTTTCACAACGAGAAGGCATTTGCGTTTGTTTGTCGCATTTCTGCATTCATGCTAAACTTGCGCATAGTGGTTGCAATTCCAACAGAACAATGTCAGGAGGCTGAAAATGGCCTGCAGTCTCTCGGAAAAATCATGTGAAGCCGGCAGAAAGCTGCGTATGGGAATTGCAGTATGGTTGATTTCCACCCTTTATGTTCTTATGTTTGCCGTCGCAGCCTGTTCTTCATCGAACGACGACCTCGGCGCGTTGTCACAGAGTCTTGAAGATCGCCTGACCGATGCCCTGAACTTCGACGGTGGCAAAACAAAAACCGGAAAAGCGCCGGCCGGGCAGAGCGATGACACTGCGCCGCAAATAAAAGAAACCGATGTCCCGGCGCAGCTTTTTGACAGTCTGGATTTTGCGGTTTGGATCAGCAGCGATTACTCAAACCCTGAAAAAGTGACTCACGCAATCGTTCGCGTGAAGAACGCTTCTAAATATATAGTGGTTGCAGCCGCCCTGGCTCCTTCCACCGATAAATTACAGATGATTCTACGAGGCAGCCTGAAAAAAGACGAAAAGCTGGTCGGAAAAAGCTTCGATATTGACTATGCGCTTCAGACTGAAGACGGCCAGACGGGCGCATATGTTACGAAAAAGCTGAAAATCGCCGATACCGCCCCGGAATGCAGCGAAGGTCTGTGTTGCAACGGCGGCAACTGGATTGAAGAGAACGCTCAATGCATGCGGAACGACGACCTCAGCTGTACAGAAGAATCCTGTGACGCAGAGCATGCCTGCATTGCATCGCAGCTTTCAGAAACCTGTCTTATTGATAACGTCTGTTATGTTCCCTATGATCTCAATCCGTCAAACGAATGCGAAAAATGCTGGCCTGAAGAAAATGCTGAAGACTGGAGCTATTTCAACAGTGCGGCCTGCAACGCAGGCAGCGGCCCGGAATCGGGTTACTGCCAGAACGGAGTCTGCATACCGCTGACGCCGGACGGCGATGCTGAAGATGAAGCCGACCTGGAAAGCGAAACGTCTGAAGGCATCGATGAAGACCCGGAAAGCGAAAGCGCCGCCATATGGAACGACGATCAGAACGGCCTGGCATGGGAAATCGAAGCTGGCCCGGATGCACTCAACTTGAGCGATTGCACCAGCCGCTGTACAGGGCTGGCTCTCGGAGATTTAAGCGGCTGGCATATTCCCACCATTTCCGAATTGCGCAGCCTGGTGCACAATTGCGACGCCACTGTAACAGGCGGAATCTGCGCCGTCAGCGATAGCTGCACGGCATCCGGCGAATGCCGCGACGAAAGCTGCAACGGTTGCCCCGGAAGTGGAGCCTGCTTCATAGCAGATGAACTCACGGACAGCTGCGGAATTTATCTTTCCGCCACACTGTCTGAAAGCGACGTTTCCAGCGTCTGGAGTGTTGATTTCAACTCGGCTTCCATAAATCTTGTACTCTTGGATGAAGTGCATCTGTGCCGTTGCGTGCGGAGCCTGGCGCGTTGAATATCCGCCTTGACTGAGCAATAAAAAGCAATCGGCGCGCCTGCGGCGCGCCGATTGCTTTTTATTGGAGGCTGTCGGCCATTATTGTTCAGGTACGCAGAAATTTCCTCTGCTGCGAAAATTCCGGGTACACCAGTTCACGGGTGTATCTTTCTCCCTCCATGCGCAGTTCCGGGAAAAGCATCCCGCGCCCCAGAGGAGCGTCTTTGGTGCGTTCTTCGATTTCTGGACGCAACACATCGGTATAACAGTATTTTTCGCGCAGCAAGGAAGCCCCGGTTTTGTCTCCGGCGGCCTTCAGGTTGCCGACAAGCGCCAGCATGCCGGAAATAACACCGTCCAGAATGTCCATGTCGAACTCGAAACGCGTTCTGCCGCCTTCTTCGACACGGCGGATGGCCTTGTGCTCTTCGAAATAATGGAACATCATGGTGCGCGCCTGATTGTGAGCCTGCTTCGGCTCGAATTTCAGCGAAGACACCATGGAAAGCAACATGCTGTAATGGATGGCTTCAGTCATTTCACGACTCAGCACGCCATCGCCACAGAGCACAGAAGCCGACCACATGCCGAAGAGTTCGGCCCGTGTTTCTTCCAGTGCGCTGTATTCGGACTCAAGATATTTGCGCGGCTCACCCTCGTGATCCGGGTCCTGACGGCCTGTTGTGTGCCCGATCTCATGCAGGGCCGAATGAATCTGTCCGGCTTCGAAAAGCAGATCGCCGTATTTTTCCATAGCCTTTTCCGTCAGGAACTCCCCAGCCAGGAAACTGCCGGAAATTTTGTGTGAAGCCTTGCCGGTGTTGGCATACACCATGTTGACCGTGCCGACGTTCTTACCCACCCACTCGTCGTTGGGAAGTGACTGCGCTATGGTGGTCATCGGTCCTGTAACGTAATCGCCTGTCCAGCTTGCCACATCCACGAATTTCAGGCGCGGCAGAGTTTCAGGGTCGATTTCGGTACGACGCCATGTCCAGGGCGCATTGGCTTCAAGACGCGGAACGGCTTCAATAAGCCTGTTAAGCAGGTCTTCCGCAGCCCGGTTGAGTATGGTCACGTTGCCTGCCGCTGAACCTTTGGCGTTTTTCCAGGCGTCCAGGTACACTTCGATGGCTGTCGAAATTATGATGTCGATTGGGCTGTCGTGCCGCACCCAGTGATAATCAGCCAGGCGGCGCGCTTCTTCGGTGCCGGTTGTAAGTTCCTCGATCTTGGCGTCAAGATAAAGCTGGAAGCTGGTGTTTTTCGTCAGACCGCGCGCGGCTCTCAAGTGTTCGATGGCTTCCCCGCACTGTTTTTCCCAGCGTTCTTCGTTGAAAATTGTCATGTAGTCGCCGTCGTGATTTACGACGATGGAAGTATTGACGCGTCTGGCTTCTTCTCCGCCTTCCTCAAGAATTTCTTCACTCAGGTCTTCCGGGTAGAAATTTGCGCGGTCGGAAAGCGGCACATCTTCGAAAAGATAGTCAGCCAGACGGCGGAATTCCTTTTTAAGTCCGGCTTTCTCGGCCAGCGCCTCTATTACGTCACGCCGGGCGTCCAGCAGATGATTCTTGCGCGGCAGAAGCGACCACGGGGAATTCTGAAGGTTAAGCATGGTCAGATAATTCTCCAGCGCCACAAGAGTTTCCCCTTCGGCAACTGCGATAAGACCACTAATAAGCTTAGTCAGTTTGCGGGTATCGGCACAGAATTGCTCGCGAAATATCGGGTTCATGCATTCTGCGGCTTCAATCAGGTGGCCCAGCATCTGAACTTCGTCATCGGTCAACCCCGAAAGGTCAAGATCGACGCGGGCTATTCCGGCGCGGCGCGGCGCTTCGCCGCTCTGACGATATGGAACAAAAATGACTTCAGCATTCTTCCTGTTATCCATGACAATAATCCTTTCATTCTCTGCGATGATTCATACATCAGCATTAATGCCTATCACGAAGGCGCATGAGACGCAAATGCAGAAAACTCCGCACTTCTCTTCCGCCGCAGCTTTCCGGCATTACCGATTTCTTATGACCGGTGCTTTGCATTTATGCCGATGCAGACCCAAGCCGGAGTAAACAGGCGCTTCTTCCGGTATTGATTTACGATGCAGTTATGATAATATGTTTGGGCTTATTGTGTTAGGCAAAACTATTGAGTTGCAGCAGAAGCTTTCATCTGGAGAAAAAACATGCACAGTCACCAGCACCAACACTCCGGGCACAGTCATCACGGAGAAAGCGGCGGAAGCCGTCTGTTGATTGCGATAATTCTGAACTCCATAATAACTGTGACGGAATATGTCGCAGGTCTGCTTTCAGGCAGTCTGGCTCTGATTTCAGATGCCGGTCACAATTTTTCCGATGTGCTGGCGCTGATTCTCGGTTACGCAGGCGAGAAAGCCGGCGAACGCGAACCGGATGCCCGCTATTCGTTCGGATTCCGGCGTGCAGAGGTGCTGATTGCTCTGGTGAATTCCCTGTCCCTGATTATGATAGGTGCATATGTCGTTTACGAAGCCGTTGAGCGTTTCAGGAATCCAGCTGAAATATCGGCAGGTATAATGATTCCGGTTGCCCTGGTCGGTCTTTTCGGCAATCTGTTTTCAATACTGGTTCTCAACCGGGACCGTGAGCGCAACCTCAATATGCGTGCAGCTTTTCTGCACCTGTTTTATGATGCGCTGTCATCTCTGGCGGTGGTGGCCGTCGGCATCGTACTGCTTTTCAAAGCATGGCTCTGGCTTGATCTTGTGGCCAGTCTGGTAATTGTGGCGATGCTGGTCTGGAGTTCCATCGGGATTATAGCCGAGAGTATGCGCGTTATAATGCAGGCCGCCCCAGGAAACATCGACCCGCATGAAACGCTCCGGCGAATCGCCGCCGTGCCGGGCGTCGCTCAGGTTCACGGATTGCATATATGGTCGGTAAATTCCAGCGAAGTGTTTCTATCCTGTCACATTTGCGTTTCAGATGAAGTAGCTGATACAGATGAAATAATCAGAAGAGTAAACGCTGAGTTACAGCAGTTTTTCGGAATTCGCCACACTGCAATTCAGATCGAAAGCGTCAATTTGTGCAGCGAAAAACACGGCGTCGGCTGTTGCCCGGAAACATGAAGGATGGCCGCTGCAAGCCGGATTTTCAATAACAGAAAGCTGTTGAACATTAAATA
This sequence comes from Deltaproteobacteria bacterium, assembly GCA_029570245.1. GTDB lineage: Bacteria > Myxococcota_A > SURF-8 > SURF-8 > SURF-8 > JAKQSH01. Next base: position 6,088 of record JAKQSH010000490.1, read on the forward strand.
TCAGCGCATGGGTTTGAGGCAGCAACCGCCGTTCAGGCGGATGACGTCGGCGGTGGCGTAGTGCTCGCGCCTGAGCGCCACCCACAGAGGCGTAACCGGAAAAGACTGACCGAGAACTCCGGTCATTCCAAGCGGATTTGGATCGGCTCCGTGGCGCAGCAGAAGGCGTGCGATGCGTGAATATCCGTACATTGCGCTGTGGTGCAGTGGAGTTGCGCCGGAAAAATCGCGGTCGTTCAGCCCGGCGCCCTGAAAGATGAGTTTCTGCACTATTTCGAGCCTGGCATCCTCGTTTGAAAGCTCGTTGCGCCATTTTTCCGGCTCGTCGAAAATTCCCGGTCCGATTATGGCCTGAGAAATAAGAGGCGTTCCGCCGGGAGCGCGCGAGCGAATTTCAGCCCCGTTTTCGAGCATCAGTTCCACAAGTCCGATGTCCTGGCTGTCTACCGCATAGAGAAAAGCCGACCAGCCGTCGGTGTCGCGTGCGTTCATATCCGCACCTTCGGCAATAAGCCGTCTGGCTTCTGCGATGTTTCCCGCAAATGCTGCCTCTATAAGACGCAGATTTTTATCCCGGTGTGTAGTTTGCATATTTTGAATATATCCCTCAGATATGAAGTTATCTAAGCATATGAAGAACGTCTTTGC
>JAKQSH010000044.1 GCA_029570245.1 Deltaproteobacteria bacterium
AAAGTTTACGCGCTGGATGTCGGAACCAATCAGCTGGCCTGGAAGCTGCGCTCCGATCCTCGCGTGGTTTCATGGGAGCAGATGCACATCAACAGGCTTACGCCGGAACACATAAGCGAAAAACTTGACCTGATTGTGACCGACGTATCCTTTATATCTCTGACTCTGGTGATACCTTATCTTCTGCCATTCATGCAACAGGGAGCGCGTCTGCTCGCGATGGTTAAGCCGCAATTTGAAGTCGGAAAGGGCGAAGTGGGGAAGGGCGGTGTCGTCAGGGATGAAGCGCAACAGCTTGAAGCCGTCGCGAAAGTAGAGACATTCCTGAGAGAGCGCGGCTTCATCCCCGAAGCCGTCTGCCCTGCACCTATTCAGGGCCCGAAAGGCAACCAGGAATATTTTTTATATGTGAACCGATGAGCGTTTTTTCTCAATCGCAATAATAAATCTCGTCGTCAACTGTCAGTGTCGCGAAATCTGGTATGCACAGGTGTATATCTTCGACAATCGCCCCTTCAAGCCGCATTCTGTCAGCGTTTTCATAACTGCGAATAAAAGTCGCGATTGCACTTTCTCCTGCTTCCAGTAAAGGAATAGTGTGGAAATAATCAACGATTCCCGGCCCCGGTGATGAAAAATCCGACTCCGGCAGGAAGTTTTCGTCTTGTCCTTCTGTTTTGTACTGGCTGTGAATCTGAAGATTTTCCAGCGCGACATCTCCGATGTTTTCTACTTTTATACTCACCATGACTTCGGCGGCGTCGCAGTCCAGCTCCGCCTTTGCTGAAAAATCAACCGGGCAGTCATTGCTGCACTCCTGCTCGTTGCCGGTGCAGGCCCAGCTTTCCGGCGGGCTGTGCTTTTCATCTGCGCATGAGGCAGAAACAATACTCGCAACAATTAAACAAAGCAGTAAGAACCTTCTCATTTCAAAAACCTCCTTAAGAGTCCATTTTGTATATAAGCGATTTTCGTGCCAGTCTTTTCGCGCTGCAAATACTCTAAATACAGTATTTGTGTGCCGCCATGTATGACTATTCTGTCAACGGTTGACAAAAATGTCGTGGTTGCTGAGTCGGGATCGTCTTCAAATTATCCTGATAATAAAGCAAATTTTATGTTGGCATGAAAATTGAATCATATCTTGTTTGTGTGTGCAGAATTATTCTTTCATGTTTGCCATATGACATTTATTGCGCAAGTCGCGGCAGGTACGGGATGTTGTCGGCAGCAGACATAAAATATGTTTCAGAACTAAAGGGGGCGTTGGTGGGTTTTCTGAGTGTGTCAATGTACCGTTCTCGGCATGAGGAATCTGTTTTCAGGCCCGTCCGTGAATGGGCCTTTGGCCTGGCTAGGCTGTGAACCATGATCTGTATTGAGAACAAAAAACTCAAGGAGAAGGAAGAAATGAGCAAGGGAAATCAGAATTCAAACGATCAGCGTTCGAATGTTCACAATCCCAATAACCACGAACACAAAGATGCAGTTGACAATCGTTCGAACCAGCTGAACCCAAACAATCATGCTTACCACGACAGCAGAGGTGGCAACTCAAATCACCATTCAGGTTCCCGTTCCGGCGGTGGTAAAAAGTAATTCGATTCCGTATCTGAATCTGAATCTGAATGCAAAAAAGCCCTCCCGATCCGGGAGGGCTTTTTCGTTTTTACTATGGTAGGGCTGATGGGACTTGAACCCATACGGCGCAAGCGCCAACGGATTTTAAGTCCGTTGTGTCTACCGGTTCCACCACAGCCCCGTGAAGTTGTTACTTCTTGAGGTTGTAGAAGGACGCCTTGCCCAGGAATCTGGCCTGCGAGCCCAGTTCCTCTTCGATTCTGAGGAGCTGATTGTACTTGCAGATACGGTCGGTTCTGGAAGCCGAGCCGGTTTTGATCTGGCGCGCGTTGGTGCCCACCACAAAGTCAGCGATGTAAGAGTCTTCAGTTTCGCCGGAACGATGAGACACAACCGCCGTCATGCTGTTGGTCTTGGCCAGTTCGATGGCTGCGAGCGTCTCTGTTACAGTGCCGATCTGATTCAGTTTGATGAGAATCGAGTTGGTGACGCCGAGTTCGATGCCTTTCTGCAGGCGGCGGGTGTTGGTGACAAAGATGTCGTCGCCGACGAGCTGAATTTTCGCGCCGAGTTCCTTTGTCATGTGCTTCCAGCCGTCCCAGTCGTCTTCGGCCAGGCCGTCTTCAAGCGAAATGATGGGATATTTTTCGATCCATTTTTTGTAGAAGGCAGTCAGTTCTTCGGCGCTGAATTTCTCGTTGGTGGACCATTTGAAGACATATTTGCCTTCTTTTTCGTCGTAGAAGCTTGATGAGGCGGCGTCCAGGGCGATCGAAATGTCTTCGCCGGGTTTGTAGCCGGCCTTTTCGATTGCCTGCAGAATGACTTCGATTGCCTCTTCATTGGATTTGAGGTTGGGAGCGAATCCGCCTTCATCGCCTACGGATGTGGCATAGCCCTTTCCGCTGAGGACTTTCTTGAGATTGTGGAAAGTCTCGCTTCCCATCTGCAGAGCCTGCGAGAAAGACTCGGCTCCGATGGGCATGATCATAAACTCCTGAATATCGACGTTGTTGTCCGAATGCGCACCGCCGTTGATGATGTTCATCATGGGAACCGGCAGTATGCAGGCGGCGGCTCCGCCGATATAGCGATAAAGCGGAAGTCCTGAGGCTTCGGCGGCGGCGCGGGATGCGGCCATTGAAACCGCCAGAATTGCGTTGGCGCCCAGCTTGCCCTTGTTGTCTGTGCCGTCCAGTTCGATGAGGAACTGGTCGAGCGCGGCCTGATCGCTCACGTCCATGCCTTCGATGGCCGGGCCGATGATGGTGTTGATGTTTGATACGGCTTTGCTTACACCCTTGCCCATCCACGCCGTTCCTCCGTCACGAAGCTCTACGGCTTCGTATATTCCGGTGGAAGCTCCTGATGGGACGGCTGCGCGTCCGAAATAACCGCTGGCGGTGTAAATATCCGCCTCAACGGTGGGATTGCCTCTGGAATCGAGAATCTGACGTCCGATTACCGATATTATTTCTGTCATCCTCTTCTCCTCCGTCTTGCCAGACGTTTACTTGTTCTGGTTGAGGTGGCCTGTTCGACCGGACGAACCTTTGCTGCCGCTATTTCGCGCAGCGCAATTGTGGCCGGCTTGTTTTTTGGTGCATCAACAAGCGGATCATCCTTGTCCAGCAGCTGACGGGTGCGTTTTGCCGCCAAGTGAACCAGTGCGAATCTGTTGTTGACCTTTTCCAGGCAATCTTCGACCGTTACTCGTGCCATGTTTTTTCTCCACTGACCAATTAAGCAGTCAATAAAAACACAAATTCACCGAAATACTAAAGATTACCGGCAGAAATGCAAGTTAAAAATTGACTTTTTGAAGGGTTGTGGCGTTGCCTGAATGTTTTCAGGGGATGTGAAAAATGAAATGTTTTTCTTTTCTGTTGCAAATGCTATTGGCCATCTGTCGTTTTTATTTTCTATTTTCATGGAAAATCATTGTTGACCATTATCCAGCCTGGGGAATACAATCATAAAAAGTCTTGAAAATACAGATGTTATGAAATGTCGTTCATTGTGAAGAGTAATCGGTTGCAGGTGGAGGAAGGAGAAAATGGAATGAAAAAGACATTCGTTTCTGTGTCGCTGGTACTGCTGCTTTTCGGCGGGCTTCTATCATGCACTCAAGATGATGAAGAGACGGGCGCTTGCAGCGCCATCGACAACCAGATGGACTGCGAAGCCGACAGTGCATGCCTGTGGAACAAACAGACTTCTCTTTGCGAGGCGATTTCAGGCGAAGGTGAGGGCGAGGGTGAGGGCGAGGGAGAAGGAGAGGGAGAAGGAGAGGGAGAAGGAGAGGGCGATAGTGAA
>JAKQSH010000060.1 GCA_029570245.1 Deltaproteobacteria bacterium
GGCTGGACATAGAAATCCTGTTCTTCATTGCGCTCCAGTTGCTGAACCGGCGGATTGGTTTCCGCTTCTTTAACAAGCCGTTCCAGACGGCTGTACAATTCCGGCAACCTTGGATCGGAAGGCTCATCAGCTTCAAGCGCCAGCAGAACTTCGCGGGCCTCTTCAAAGTAACCCTGCTCCATATATAGTTCAGCGGTTTTATGTGTACGAATCGGTGTTTTCATTTCCTGGTCGAACCCGGATGAATTTTAACTGATTATTGTTAACCCATAGAGCGCATCAAGTCAAGATTACTGAGCTTTTCTTCGCTTTTGTTGACAATGAATGTTTTTTCCGCTTAATATCGTCCACTAAAGCTGGGTTTTCGTTCACATGATACGTAAACACCCTCTGACATTCTAACGCTGAAACCTGCAGAAGCAATGCCGGAACCTATCCGGTTTTCAGGAAAGGTACATTAATGAAGTACAGGTTGTTCCTCACCGCATGCATTACATTCATGCTTCTTTCTTCAACTGCCGAAGCCGACATGACAGGCACATCAGATATCAATATCACCTTTTCTCAGAATTCTCCACTGAGCCCGGAACAACTTGAAAGCGCTTTGAGCGGTGAAATCGAACGTTTCGGTTATGCTGAAACCCAACAGACAGAAAAAGTCGATTTCGCTTACGACAGAAGCGGTGAATTTCTACATTTCAAAGGAATTTCAGTCGATCCGCTCAAAGCAACTAAACACGGAGAACTTATTGATCTTCCTGAAGTCGTGTCCAGACTGAATCTTAAAACTGAAAAACATCAGTATTTGAACGACAAAGACTATTTCATTATTCAGTTCCACAGGGGTCAGGCGACTGCAATACGAAAACAGATTGACCGGAAAAATTTTAAAATAGTAGGATACATGCCGGACAACGCCTATGTCGTGGCGGTTCCAACCGGAAAATCATCATACTTTTCAGATATCATGGGGGTGCGATGGACGGGCAGATATCCGACAGCAGCAAAATTCGACGACAGTATTCTTCATATACTCGAAAACCCACAGTCCGTTCCTGCTGAATTTTTCATGCAGATCAGCGCTTTCAAGGGCGAAACACATTCGGAATGGGAAAAAACATTCACCGAAGCCGGAGCAGAATTTCTATATGCTTCACAAAACGGTCCGAACCGCGTTATGCTGCGCGTACCCGACTACGCCGTAAGCGAAATTGCCGCAATCATCGCGGCTCTGAACGGAATTGAAGAGGCCCGTGTCTTTGAATTGCCGGTGCTGCTGAACTCCGGTTCCATCTGGCTTCTGCAGTCAGGCGATCCTGAGCTTAAATTCACACCGCTTTTCGATGCGGGAATCACCGGCATAGGCCAGATTTACGCCGCAGCAGACTCCGGGCTGGATACCGACGCCTGCCAGTTCAGGTATTCAGACGAGGCGAATCAGCAGACAATGGGAAAAACGGTTCGTCCGCCGGAAGCCGACATCAGCGATCCGGACAACAAAACCATTGCATACTACGTCATGCGTGGTGCAGACAAATACGACGAAACATCCGGCGGCTTTCACGGAACAATGACCTGCGGATGCGCCGCCGGCGACAACTACTACAATCTCGCTTCAAAAGAAACTCCCGGACTCGACGATAACGACGGCATGGCTCCTGGAGCCAGAATAGTGTTCCAGGATATAGGCAATAAGGCCGGAGAACTGATGGGACTGGCTTTTACAAGCCAGTACGACCTCAATCAGCAGGCATTCGATTCCGGCGCAAGAGTTCACAACAACAGCTATGGTTATTCTGAACCGAGCGTGCGCTACGATCAGGATTCGGCAGCGCTGGACGATTTCTTATGGGCAAATCCAGATTACACCAACGTATTCGCCGCCGGAAATTCAGGCCCCAACCCCCGTACACTTGGTGGAGAAGGCAGTACCGCTAAAAATACGGTAGTGGTAGGCGCAAGTCTTCCCGGCTGGATGAGCAACGGAATGGACCTGATCGGTTTTTCCAGTTGCGGCCCCACTTCGGACGGACGCATAAAACCAGATGTCGTCGCCCCCGGACTGATCCGTTCCGCCACTGAAACACAATCGAAACGTGTGTCAGGAGTAACCAACGTTTACGGCGAACCGGCATACGAATCAATAACCGATCCGCCCAACAACCAGTGCGAAACGGCACTTACGGCTGGAACAAGTTTTTCGGCGCCAACCGCTTCCGGCATGGTTCTGCTTGTAAGACAGTATTTCACGGACGGTTTTTATCCATCCGGCCAGGCGAACGAATCCGACGCGTTCATTCCGTCGGGCGCACTCATAAAAGCAGTGCTTGTAAACTCCGCTCACGCTCTTGAGGGCGCGGTCGTCGGATTCGGCTACAACGGCAACACCTATGAAATCAAAAGCCTGACGCCGCCACCTTCCACCCAACAGGGCTGGGGACGAATTACGCTTGACGACGCACTATATCTGCTCGGCGACAAGCTTGATCTCAATGTTCTGGCCGATATAAACAACGGAGCGGAAGAAACCCTGGCCGAAGGCGAAAACGCAGAATACGAAATATACGTAAAACAAGATGAACCGCTTAAAATCACTCTGGTCTGGATGGACCCGGCGGCCACATCCAGTTCCGGTCTGGCTCTGGTAAATGACCTCAATCTTAAAGTCACCTCGCCAAGCGGAAAATTGTATGCCGGAAACATGAACATGCAGGAGGGCTGGTCGAACTCATACGGTTCTGAAAACATCGAATTCGACGGAGTGAATCCGCTTGAAAACGTCTTTGTTGAAAATCCTGAGCGTGGCACCTGGAAAATTGAAGTAATCGCCGAAAATATTCCCGGCAACGGAAGCTATAGCCCCTGGCCTTCGGACAGGCAGGGATACGCACTCATCGCGACAGGAAACCTTGGAGAAGGTGCCGACGTGCTCAGGCCGCGCCTTTCATTCAGCACCGCAGAAATTTCCGGCGGCTGCGACAACGACGGCTTTCTTGACAAAAACGAAACAGCCAACATCACATTCAAGCTGCGGAATTCTGGTGACGGCACGGCAAACAGCATGCAGATTGCATTTGAAGCCATTTCAGACGAAAATCCGGGCTCTCAACTGGTCACCTTCCCGGAAGGAAACACCTGGGAAATATCGGGAATGGAACCACGCTCGATTTATGAAATCACAGTTCCAATCAGCCTCGGCGAAAGCGAAGAAGACCTCTGCGGCTCGCTGGTACGTATCCACGGAATAGTCACCGACAATGACGGAAATATAATCGAAGACGACATTGTCAACATCACTCTTGAGGCCGACCTCACAATTGACGGAATGCAGACCTGCAATAAAAACAACTGCAGGCTTATTCCAGAACTGCTCGAAATTACACCTTCAAAGCTCGAAATCGGTAAAGAAACGACTCTCAGCTTTGAAGGAAACACACTGATCGAGAATTTCACCGTCAGTTTTGAGCCGGACGTAATAAGCTTCGAGAAAATTGAGTACATCAGCAACAATCTGGCTAAATTGCGCAAGGTCAAAGTATCGGAGTCGGCGCAGCCGGGCCCGATTTCGGTAACGGTTACAAACCCGAACGGCGACCTGACAATAGGAGAAGAACTGCTCGAAATAGTGGAAGCCGAAGAAACGGACGGTGATTCCGATTACGAAAACGCATTTTCGGAAACGGAAGACGAGACTGAGGAAAGCGGAAGCGGATCGGGCGGTTGCAACCACACAAGCGGCGTTTCGTTTGCACTGATGCTTTGCGCCCTGGCCTTTCTTGCCGTAAAACGCAGATGCTGATGAGACTACAGAGTAATTAAAAAGCCCGGTTGCTGATTTGCGCCGGGCTTTTACTTTTAATTGAAAGAACGCTTATTCTTTATTTATTATCGTGTTTCTCAATGCTCTCTTCTGCTTTCGCCTTCTCCACCATCGTGAAACAAACCACAGCGCCAGCAGCCACGGAACGATACCGACAATAACTTTAAGCAGTGTGCCGAGAGAAGACGCAAGCATACGTCCCAGATCGCGCAGATCCTGCAACAGCGGTCCGTACCAGGTACGGATTTCGACGCTTTTTGATGTTCCGGCGAAAAGATTGACGGTAAAAGTAGAATATCTGACGCGGTTCATCAGACCGGCTTTCTGGCCTTCCAGGCTTTCTATTTTTTCGCGGACTCGCGCCAGTTCCCTTTCAGCTTCAAGCACCTCGGTGATTTTTCCGGCCTGCTGCTCAAGAATGGCCAGAATACGCTTTTCCAGCGCACGTGAATTGTTCAGGCGGACATCAATATCCATTATGTTATCGCTGACATCTTCAGCTTCTTCCGTAAGCTCGTAGACTTTTCCAAGCCCATTCAAAAACTGCATCATATCGTTATAGTGCTGCTGAGGAAGCTTGAGAACGATAGTACCTGAAAGGTCTTCGTTCTGCTCGCGGGCCTGACTGGCGCGGAACACAAAACCGCCCTTCTCTTCCGTGAATGTTCTTATCTTTCCAAGGGCTGCCGAAAAATCATCGACTTTGATTGCAAAGCGCGCATTCTTGATTACATATCGCTCTGTTGCAGCAGCTTCAGAGCTTTTCACATCCACAGCGCCCGCAACAGGAGCAGCAGCCTCTCCGGCGACATCAATGTCGGCAATTGTACCGCCTGCATCACCACGTGCGAAGTGCAGATTTTCGGCCATAGGCGCAGCCGGAGCCAGCGTATCTTGATATTCAGACTGACACGCCCACAGCAGGACGGTCAATCCGGCTGATACCGCCAGAAACAGGGAAATCCGCAACATTGCATATCTGTTCATAACAAATCCTTTCTTCTGTTGCCGAATCACGCAGAGATGATACACTCTGCACAGCGGAACGGTCAAATTGTTCGCATTACAGCTTTTTCAGAAATTGAATACGCGCAGGAAATTCTCACCGAGGATTTTTCTTATTCTTTTCTCCGACCAGCCTTTTTCAAGCATCAGCTGAGTCAACATCGGCATGCCGGATGCGTCGCGCAGATCACCGGGGGTGCCTGTGATATACCCGTCGAAATCGGAACCTATTGCAGCATGATCTTCTCCGGCGACATTTATTATGTATTGCAGATGAGCAACAATGCGTTCTGCCCCGCAACGCATTCCTGGCGAAATGTAACGCGGGTCGAAAATAACTCCAACAACTCCTCCGCAATCACCCATGGCCCGCAGCTGATCGTCGTCAAGATTGCGCCAGTGCTCCTGGATTCCTTTAACGCCTGAATGAGAAACTATACAGGGTGTTTTTGCGTATGCCACAGCTTCGAGAAAACCCTTGCGGTTGACATGAGCCAGATCGACAAGAACACCAAGACGCTTCATTTCATCAATAAGTTCGAAACCCCATTTTTTCAGACCGGCATCAGGGTCTGCTCCCTTTCCTTTCGCTGGAGAAGCGGCGTTGTTTTCACTGAAATGCGTAAGTGTTATATAGCGTACTCCGACATCGCGCGCTTCTTTCACGTTGTAAAGGTCATCGCCCAGGCAATGCGCGCCTTCCATTCCAAGAAATGCGCCGAATTTTCCGTCTTTTTTCAGTGCGCGCGCTTCGTGAGCGTCTCCGGCCAGATGCAGCATCCCGGCTGAATTTTTGCAGGCTTTCTTGAAAAGATCGGCCATGTACAATGCACTCTGCCAGCGGTTGAATGGTTTCGCCAGAGGATTAACGACAATTCCCAGTCCGACCGTATCGACGCCTCCTTCGCGCATGCGCGGCAGATCGGCATGACTGCCGATGGCCCCGCCGGGCAGCCAGGCGCGATGGCGCTTGTTGATGTCGTAGCCGAACTGTCTTGCAAGCAGGAGAGAATCGACATGCAGGTCTATAACATGAGCTTCGAAATGAAGCTGTTTGGCCTCTTCACTTATTATCATTGCATATACATCCAGAAAAACACAAAAGCAGAGACATCAACTAATAAAGCAGCGACAGAGAAACGTTCCATGCAAGAGTGAAGGATTTCTGCAATTTAACTCTCGCCCCGATTTCATTTATCTGCGTGTTGTATCCGTCCTTATCAGCAGGACGCAGAGTATCAGCATCAAGTTTTGACGGCAAAGAAAGGAAATGTTCTGTTCTGTGTCCGGCCAGCACCTGAGTTTTGAGCATTAAATAATGATAGAATATGGTGTAAAAACCGAATTTGCCCTGAATGTGCGCATATCTGCCATTAATAGGCAACTCGTAGTCGGGCGGTCTGCTTGAGTACTCGTAGAAAATATTCTGCGGCTCGCCATCGACCTGATAGCTGCGCGGATCAACCGGCCAGGCTTCGACGGTATCAAGGTCTTTTCGCCACGCAAGAGCGTCGGTGATTTCGTTGAAATCCTGACCCCTGCCATAAAGGTTGAAAATCATCCCAAGGTCGAAGGCTACTTTCCACAGAGGCTCAGTCGAATTTTGCGGAAGTTTTTCGAAGGCGACAATTTCGGTTCCGAGTTTAAGCCCGCCTTCCTGACGAGGATCGGAAATGTGTCCACCAGTGGAAACCGGCACTTTGTACGAAATTCCGAAATACGGCTCGACGACATTGAAGCGCATTGAAAGATCGGTACGGAAAATAAAGGAAACCAGTTTTTCACCGACCCCACTGGACGATTTGCCACGCTGTGGGTTTATGGCTGTCGGCCCCATTCCGGGGTTGTTTTCGGAACCGGTGGGTAGCTCAAGATCGAAGGTAACGTTGAAATTCGGTCTGTCCGGGTCGCGATCGTTGGAGAGTATGCCATAGGTGAAGCCAATCAGCATGTCGCCGAAGCCTTTATGAGTCGTTTCCCATCCGGCATAACCGAAAACACTGTCGGCCAGAAGCGATGGACGCCCCTTTTCAGCCAGTGTTTCGAGGCTGAACCCACCGCCCCAGAACTTATTTCTGAAGTGGCTGGACATGTATGCTTCACTGCTGTCTTTGAGGTGAACCGGCAGGTTGAAATGAAATTCAAGATCGTGATACATGCCGATGCGGCCATTGATATTCAGAATGTTTTTCACATCTTTGATTTCGAACTCGTTCTGGTTGAGCATGTCGGGCTCGGTATCAGAAAAAGTGTTGCGTTCGCGGCTAATCGTGGCCCACTGATAATCCTGCACGAACTGAACTTCGATGGAAAAATCAATTGGATCACGCATGCCGTCGGCAGCGTCCAGTACATCGGTGCCGAGTGCAGCGGCGTGAAGGTCTGTGCAGAACATAACGGCGATCAGCAGACTCAGAGCCGATAAAAGTCTGTTTGCGCGACTCATCCGATCTCCTCTGCTCCAGCCCGCACAGACAGGCGCCCGGCGAGCATTTCTTTCAGACGATAAATGGCAATTTCAGTTTTCGCGTCTTTTATAATTCCGTGACGCAGACAATCCAAAGCTTCTTCAAGACTGAATTCGTGTTGCTCAATAAGTTCTTCCTGCACCGAACCATCATGCTCGGCAGGCAGACGTTTTCCGATATCGGTTTCCACAGCCGTAAACCAGATTTTTTCGGTGTAAATTCCCGGCGACATGTACATGGGTTCACCCATAATTTCAACATCACGCCAGTCAACCTTAATTCCGGCCTCTTCCTGAAGCTCATCCGCAGAACGTTTTTTTACTCCATCCAGTGTGTGTTCACCATCTTCCAGCACTCCAGCGACGATTTCCCACAAAAACGGCTCCGGCTCCGGGGCCAGAGGTCTGAGCTTCAGTACCGGCCTGAACGATTTTATCATCAGAATCCGGCAAATGCCGTTATCAAAATGATAAGGAACAGAGCAGACGGCATCGACACCGCGATGCGAAACCATATCCAGCCGATATTCTCTTGAAGGCTCTGAATCGTGGTACAGATTGCGCACGCGGAAATAACGCACATCCGTAAAACGCCGCTCTCCTGGCTCAAGCCTGTTTCTATCTTCGAGAATTTCGATGTCTCTGAATCGTCTGCTCATATGAGGCCGTTATTTCTCTACCGATGAAAGACTGCATTGCAGATTCATCTGGGCCTGCTGGAAATCGAAAAGACTTTCGGCATCGTTAAGCTGCGTTTCCAGCGTCTGCGGCATCGGGTCGCCCACAGTGTTGAGATCGCATTGATCCATGCAGGCTGCATCATCCGACGGATTGTAAATAGAGAACCAGACCCATTTGTCCAGGTCATAGGACGAAGCCTGATTTTTGGAAATCACACAACCGTTATCGCAGCGCCCGACAGAAGTACAGAGACCGTCGCCTGAACATATGTAATTATCCTGCGGAGAAAGACAATCCAGCGATTTTTCGCAAGGCAACCCTTCCAGAGTGCATACTCCAACGGTTTGACCGTCTCCAATAACACAGGGCAATCCGTCGCACTCGTCATCACTGCGGCAAGTTTTGCCGTCTGCATTATAGCGTTCGGCAATAATACTGCGGCTGAAACAGACCTGGTTAACCTCGTTGCACTCCCAGTTTTCGCCATACCATTTTTCGCAGGGGCGGTAAATTTCGCGTGCCTTGCAACGTCCGTTTACGTCGATAGTTTCGATGATTTTGCAATGCCATATTCCGCCGGCGTCCAGTTCGAACATTTTTGAGCAGTACAAATCACAATCGTCGGAAGAAGAAGAGCATGAAGACATCAGGCCGACATACATGACAGACAACACGAACAATGAAAACCATTTCATAGGCAAACCCCTTCGCCTGAACAGGACCGCACAGCCGAAAGCTTAGCTTTTACGTAAATTTAACTGCGGCTAAAAGCGAAGTCAAGCTTGTTTTCCTGACCGCTAGAAATTGAACTGCAAACCGCCCAGCGGCTCAAGCTGGTGAACATTGTGTTGAGTGCCGTCAACGAGAAATTTATACTGGAACATGATTACCAGATCGAGATTGGAAACCATTCGATAAGCAAAGCCCAGATTTCCGCCAAGATGAGGCGCATACATGCCAATTTTGTAATCACCTGTAGAAAGGCCAAGCAGCGCCGACAGAAAAATTTTCCAGCCCGGCAAAGGAATTACGAACTTGAAATTAAGGTCGATGTCCGCAGCACCGGACTTCCGGCCATTATCTACAATGCGCCACAAATTGACCTGCGGGCTGACATGAAAAGTGCTGATAACCGGGATGTCGGTATAAAAACCCCAGCACTCGGTAACTTCGTACCCGCTGTCTTTGGAAATTGGAATGTTCACTCCGGCTATTGCGCCCAAACCTACCTGCTTGTTGGCAGAGCCGTCTTCTTCCTGCGCGAAACATTCGAATGACCAGAGCATGAGCGCCAAGATCAACACCAGTGCCGGCCAGTTTTTCATTATAGCCTCCGATCCAATGGACATATATGCTTCCGATTGCAGAGAAAGCAGCAACAGATGCAGCCTTCGCATACGAAACACCAGTGAATATCGTCTACACAGTGTAAATTATATATAAATTAAGCTTAATTGTCAATCAAACGAATTAATTCCGCTTCTTTTGCAGAAATCAGGTATGAAGAAAAGAAAAAAACGTCTGACATCCTTGTCTGAAAACAATAAGCGTTTATACTCGAAGGCAGCAGGAACAAACGAATTTTTCAGAGGTATATATCATGCCGGAACCGACAATGGAAGCCCTGGTCAGCATTATCAGTCAGAAATTAAACGAAAAGGTCGATCCTGGCGAAGTGAAAAAATTGCCACTGGCCGGGTTGCAGTCAACATACGAAATCGGTGAATACTGGATAAGAGTTCTGAAGGCCGACCCGAAACAGCCCGACTGGTCGGCGACTCATCGTGAATTCTCTGTGCTGGAGAAAATACACGCATTCAACAGAAAAACTGCCGACCTCAAACTGCACACTCCGATATCTGCACCCATCAACGTTGGAAATGCCGGAAACATACTGGACAGGCCATGGCAACTATGCAGAAAAATAAAAGGAGAACTGTTGCTGACCAGACTGCTGAAAGGTGAAGATTTAAGCCAGAAAGACGCCGAAAGCATCGGGGCGACAATCGGAAAATTTCTGGCGCGCATTCACAGTATCCCTGGCGATGGCGCGGGATTGATGGGTTCACACAAGGCAGGAATTCATCCCGGCCCGTGGCAGAAATACATGTTCACTATTCTTCCGCTGCACTGGGATCAAATGAAGAAGGCCGCCTTTATAAAAGACGAACAGATCGACAGACTTGCCAGCGCATGCGAGGCCAGAAAAAGTCTTTTTGTAGGAGAAACGGTAAATCTAGTTCACAACGACTTCCATTTTGGCAACATATTCGTCGAAAGAAACAAAGACGGAGAAATGGTCGTCTCAGGCATTATCAACTTCGAACAATCGGGCGTCGGCTGTTCTCTGGTGGACATTTCAACAATTCACAGCTATTGCTGGGATGAAAGAATATGGAAAGCCTTTGAGAGCGGATATGCGAACATCCGTTCCATGCCGGCGAAATCAGATGAAAAGCTGCCCTTATACGATATGCTTTTCACTTCCAGAGCAGCGGCGTTTCACCACGCAAAAAATGACAAAAAAAACAAAGGATATTTCCTGCGCAGGCTTTTCGAAGCGGCAAGCCGCCTGGATTCGTCGTTCGAAGTTGAAGCCTCTCAATACAGAAGCTTCGAAAAATTTTCATTATGAAAAAATCCCCAGTAAAACAAAAAAAGGCGGAGCAAACGCTTCGCCTTTTTGCTGTACACGGGTTATGAGCTGATTACTTCAAAGCAGCCTGGGCTTTTTTGTAGCGATCCATCACGTCGTTTTTGTAGGAATTGAATTCCTGAACCACCAGCTGGAAATCATTGGAATTTTTAATAAATTCCTGTTTCATCCTCTCGATGTCGGCCTTTATGCCGTCGGCGCTGAGTTTATCGGCAGCTTTTTTGGAAACGCGCCATTTTTCGAGAGCTGCGTTGTATTCTCCCATTTCCGCCATGAATTTTTCGCCAAGAACAATGTCTCTGTTCATTATGGCGATAGCCTTGTCTTTAACCTGATTGCCGTTGTCCTCGCCGTCCATGGTTTTTCCGTACTGGTTGATGCAGACGGACATTTCGGCGATGTATTTTTTGCCGTCCTGGGGGAAGTCGAAGCCGATGTTCTGCAACCTGGGCTGATTTTTTACATAGCAATTGATAAGCGGCACCAGATTTTCCTTCATATGTTTGAAGGCGGCCTTCATGTGATCCATTTCGGCCTGAGCAGCCTGTTTGTTGCCCGCCGCGAAAGCATTCGCAGAGAAAACAAACAACAACACGCAGATAAGCAATATCAACTTTTTCGGCATGGCAATTTCCTCCTTCTGCCGTATTACTTAACTAAACCCCATACAAAAACCATTTTATTGTATTTTTAACATTTTGACAGATATCGGTCAAGTAATCGCACCGCATATTCGGAACAATACTAGTGACAATGCAGCGGATTTGATCTATACCGTAACAATCCGTATAATGATCAATGTGGATATCCAGGAGAGGCATAGAAGATGAAAATTGCTTTAATTCCGCAACCATTGACAAACGACATCTATGTGGAAAGAAAAGATAGAGAACGCCTGCGCCGGCAGATCAGCGAACTCAGAAAAACAGCCGGCAATCCTGAAAATCCCCGCGTCGCTTGCAGTCAGAGACGACTGGCGCGTGAAATATCATACCTGGTGGTGGAAGAGTTCGGAGATTGCCCGACAATAATTTATCCATGGCTGAACGAAGAAAACCTGCCCCGCCTTAATAAGAAACATCTCGAAGCGGTATGTGAGTTCATAAAAAGTCAGAACAGCGGACTTCTGACAATAGTGCTGACACCTGACGCATTTCCAATTTTTGTAAGTTTCTTTAATGAAATGCTGAACCGGAAAGACAGCTCGGAATTTACAGAAGTACAGGACGCAATCCTGCTTATCGACACCGAATCGCAAAGCCATTTCATAAAAATATCCTGATATAACGCCGACATACAACACCCGAGAGGAATCTGCTTGACAAAACCAATTTATCACAGGTATAAAAGGCTCCTGCAAGTTGACGACTCTACTTGCAGAAGCTTAAACTTCCTACATTGAGCGGGTTAAGTATGAGTACCCATAAAATAACGATTGCACTGGCAGGTAATCCCAACAGCGGAAAAACCACGATTTTCAATGCACTGACTGGCGCTCACCAGAAAGTAGGCAACTGGAGCGGCGTAACTGTTGAGAAAAAAGAGGGAATTGCGCATTGCGGTGAAATAGAATTTCATATTGTCGATCTGCCGGGAACATATTCCCTTAGCGCTTTCTCCATGGAAGAAAAGGTCGCTCGCGACTTCATTCTGTCGGGTGAAGCGGATGTAACCTGTGTGGTGGTAGATGCCGGAAACCTTGATCGAAATCTTTATCTGGTTGCGCAACTGCTCGAAATGGAAACGCCCCTGCTTGTGATTTTCAACATGATGGATGAAGTTGAAAACAGAGGAATCAGAATTGATATCGAAAAAATATCCCGCCTTTTCGCAGTACCGGTAATTCCTACAATCGCCAACCGGGGCAAAGGGCTGAATGAAATTCTTGATACGGTTTCAAAAATTGCCGATGGCGATCTGACTGTAAGGCCGGCCACTGTTCATTACCCGAAAGAAATCGAGAATGCGATTGCTCAGCTTGAGAAAAACATAATTCCGCCTTCCTGCGGGCTCAAAAGTTGTCCTTCAAAATGGATGGCGCTGAAACTTCTGGAGAACGACTCCGAAGTGCGCAGGCTTTTCAAAGATCAGCCTTCCGCGCTGGCGCTGGCGGATGAACTGCGAAAATCCATATCGCAGATATTCAAAGACGACCCGGAAATGATAGTCACCGATCACCGCTACGGATTTGTTAACGGAACTTTGAAAGAAACGGTGGCCTATCCAAAAGTTTCCAGGCGCGACATTACAGACAGCGTGGACAGAGTGATCCTGCATAAATTTTTCGGACTGCCGATACTTTTTCTGCTTCTGTGGTTGATGTTCGAAATGACTTTCACCATCGGCGCTTACCCTATGGACTGGATTGACGCCGGTATCGGAGCTCTGGCCGAATTGTTATCCGAATCCATACCCGGCGGCGGACTGTTTGAGCGGCTTCTGGTTGACGGCGTTCTGGCAGGAGTCGGCGGTGTCATAATATTCCTGCCCAACATTCTTATTCTCTT
Organism: Deltaproteobacteria bacterium; assembly: GCA_029570245.1. GTDB lineage: Bacteria > Myxococcota_A > SURF-8 > SURF-8 > SURF-8 > JAKQSH01. The sequence goes on from JAKQSH010000060.1 coordinate 13,137, forward strand.
TCTTTTCATCGCCCTGATGGAAGACAGCGGGTACATGGCCAGAGCGGCCTTCGTTATGGACAGAGTCATGCATGCTGTAGGCCTGCACGGAAAATCGTTCATCCCGTTGCTTATGGGATTCGGCTGCAATGTTCCGGCGATAATGGGTTCGCGCATACTGGAGTCCCGACGCGACCGAATTCTGACAATATTCATAAATCCGTTCATGTCGTGTTCTGCCCGCCTCCCGATATACGTTCTGTTTTCGGCTGCGTTTTTCCCGGACAGCGCCGGAACGGTAATCTTTCTGCTGTACCTTACGGGAATTGCCGCTGCCGTGCTGACCGGCCTTCTGATGTCGAAAACCATACTCAAGGGTCATGGCGAACCATTTGTCATGGAACTTCCACCGTATCGCATCCCTACTACCCGCAGCCTGGTTGTTCATATGTGGGACAGGACAGTCATATTCCTGAAAAAGATGGGCGGAGTAATTATGATCGGCTCAGTCGTCGTGTGGGCGCTGTCGTCATTCCCGCAGAGTGAAGAAATCTCAGCCGACTTTGAAAGCAGAATAGAAGCCGTAAAGAACTCTGCCGCAGCGGACGCAGACGAGAAAATTCAGGAATTGCAGAATCAGGAAGCCTCCGCCCAGCAGGAGTACAGTTTTATAGCCCGCATCGGCAAGTTTGCAGAACCACTGCTTGAACCCGCCGGGTTCGACTGGCGCGACGGAGTGGCGCTTGCAAGCGGACTGGTTGCGAAAGAAATCGTAATATCCACGCTCGGCGTGCTTTACGGCACCGGGCAAGATACGGACGAAGAATCGACAAGTCTTTCCGACAGAATCAAAGCCACCGGGAAGACTCCGTTATGGGCGCTGGGTATCATGGTTTTTGCGCTGCTTTATACGCCGTGCATTTCAACTATCGCAGCCATAAGACGAGAAACCGGCTCAACCCGCTGGACGCTTTTCTCGTTCTCATACAATCTCGCACTGGCATACGTTGCGGCACTGCTGATTCACCAGATAGGTTCTATATTCATCCTGTAGATTTTCAGGCAATCGGCACACAATCGAATTTGGAAAATTCAACACATCAGTTAATATGGACGGTGTGTTGAATTTATTGCCGGGGTACGCCGATGAAATTCCTGCCTGTTCTTTCTGTTCTTGTCCTCATGTTCGCACTTCTTTCATTTCAGGCCTGCGGCCAGAAAGAAAAATCCGGCAACAAATCCAGCACGGACGGAGACATCGACGACGAAGCAGTGTCGGAGTACGACAATCAATCCGAATCCGACGCTACCGAAAATGAGGGCAGCGAAAGCGAGCATTATTCTATTGAGCCTTCCAGTAAAGCTCTGCTGACCCGGGCCGGGGCACATTCAAATGTATGGTTTCAAGCGCAGGAAGAAAACGGCTTTCCGCTTCCGGGACTGTATTACCGGCAATATTCGGATATGTACTCTCATTTCGGAATGTTCAGACCGCTGCTGAATCCGTTGGCAGCTTTGTCCGTCAATGAAGCATGCACCCTCAATTATCATCAGTGGCGCGCCAGCCATACTGTAAGAGAATACGATTGCGGCGGATTGTCTGTGACTGAAACCGCACATTATGCAGACTTGGATAAAATAAACATCAGATTCAAGATCAGAAATAACGGCGCTGATACGGAGTTCAAGCTTTCCGGCACCGCCGCATTTGATCTGGAAAATACGCTCTTAAAAAAATCCGACGGCGTCGAAATCACAATTAACGGACATTATGCGCATTTATGGAGCGATGCAATACCCGCACAATGGAAAGCATCTGTCACAGTATCGCCCGGACCGGAAGAATTGGAAATCGACAAAAAAGATGCGACATGGACAATGCATTATTCCATCGCAGAATCGAAAACAACCGAACTTCTTTTTGAATTAGAGCTGAACGAAACGACTCCGGCTCTGGCTGGAACTGCCCCAAAAGCAATGCAGGATGAAAGTATTGCCGCTTATGATATTGAAATTTCGAACTGGCTTTCTCAGGCTCCCGACAAACAACTGCTGAGCAAACCGTTTTATTCAAACGCCTGGTATCTGTTTTTTGAAAACAGCGCCGCCCCGTTGGGCAACTGGCTTGAAACTTCAATCACACCCAGCAAACGTCACTATTTCAGGGGCGTCTGGCTCTGGGATTCGGCTTTTCACGCGCTGGCGCTGTCGGAAGGTGGAAACGATGCACAATCTCTGGCGCGCATGCAGATAGACAATTTTGTAAAGCAGCCTTTTTCCGACGGACACCTTTCCCGCGAAATATGGGTGACTGATAAAAATCCCGGAATACAGCCGCCGGGACTGTTGACATGGGCGTCGCTGGTTCTGGCCGGATACCGGAAAGATTCGCCGCCGTCACCCGAAACATCAGCCCTTGAACGGCTTTCATCCGAATACGATATATACAAAGCAAATCACCAGTGGTTTCTCAACACGCGGGACTCCGACATCGACGGTCTTTACGAATGGGAAGGAACAGACAGCGGCTGGGACACTTCGCCGCGCTGGGACGGCGGTGCCGTAGAAGCTCTCGACCTGGCCTGCTGGTTGCAGCTTGACGCCGCACTTCTGGCCCGTATGGCTCAGATTCTTGATAAGAATGATGAAAAAAACGGATTCGAGGCGGAAGCGCTTGCCATGGCCGAAAGAATCAGAAATGAATTCTGGGATGAAAACGACGGATTCTTCTACGACCTAAAAATAGACAATGGCGACTTCGTGCGCGTAAAAACTCCGGCAACTTTTGTTCCGCTGTTTACCGGAGTTGCGACACAGACCCAGGCCGAACGTGTTTCAGAAAGCCTGAGCGATGAAAACATTTTCGCTACCCCTTTCGGACTTCCCAGCGTCTCACCGGATTTCGAAGAGTACAACCCCAAAGATTACTGGCGCGGACCGGTCTGGATAGTCACAAATGCGTTCGCGATATGGGGACTGGAACGTTACGGACTGAATACGCAGGCACAGAAATTGAAAACAAACACACTGTCTATGATGGAACAGTTCGAAACCACATATGAATACTACAATTCACAAACCGGCGAAGGAATAGGAGCCCCGGATTTCATGTGGTCGGCGGCGTTTTACATCATGTTGAACGGAAAAAGCCCTGTGATATGGTAAAAGCCTGCGGGTTCAAAGCTTACCTGACGCTGCAGCGTCTCGCTGAAACAAGCAGTGCAAGCACGACCATGAAAGCCAGTCCGACACCGCCGTAATCTCCACCGGAGTTGCAGTTCGGCGAACCACCCTCGACATAAGGATAACCTTTTTCACCCGGCGTGGTGAGACATTCGCCATTGTCACAGAATTCGTTCTGTCCGCAATCGCGGTCATAAACACAAACCTCAGGAGCGCAACTGCCGTCTTCACGGCAGTAAAAACCGGAAACGCCACAATCGGCGTCTTCGTCGCAATCAAGCGGTACGCAGATTCCGATGTCCCGGCATATCCAGCCTGCTGCACAGTCGTCGTCACGCAGACATTGGACTTCGGCTTCGCCGCCTTCCGATTCGGAGCTTTCAGCTTCGTATTCGGCATCACCGTCGGAGTTGTCCTCTGCTGCGAACAGCGGAGAAGAAACGGTGGTGCAGGTCATCAGCGCCATTAACGCCAGCAATAATAAAAACGATATGCGAAACTTCAACTTTTTCAAGCCCCGTCTCCAGTATTCAGGTGGAATAACTCTACTAAGGCTAATGAATCGCACACGCATTGTCAAGATATGCGGCAGGATGAACCGTCAAGCCAAGGAAAGACACGCGAACGCACGGACTTGAGTTGGTTGCGCTTGTATTCGGTGTGACTGGCTCGGCCTCTGCGGCTTTCGATGTAATTCTGTCTGTCGAGAATCTGCACTTCGAAAGGGAAAAAGAAACGATATTCAACCAGGCCGTTTTCATCAGACGCCATACTTGGAACAAGTGCCGGACCTTTAATTCGGATAAGCTGCCGGCATGTAAACTGAATCGAATGAAATTCGGTAGAGGAAAAAGGATTTACCTCGCCTCCGACGTTGACCCTAGAGTCTTCGGAAGGCTCACATTCTTTGCTCTGAATGATTTCTTCAGAAATTTCACGCATGTCTTCGCGCGTAATCTCACCACGGTTGTAACGGTTCATAACCTCCATAAACTTTGATTGGAAAGCCTCAAGGTTTACAAGAGTGTTGCGCGAACGACCCATTTTTACATTCGGATATGGAATAACATAATGCTCTTCAAGATATTTCATCACCAGAAGAGCTTCAAGACGAGTGTATGTAACGAAGCGGAAACCGATACGGTCGAAGATGTCGGCACCCACGTTTTCAGGTTTGTGAAGCAATTTCAGCAGCATGGAGTGGTAGCTCTTTCTGGACTTTATATCCAGCAGATAAAGAGCCAGCTGTTGTTCTCCGTGACCAAGAAATACATCGCCGGACGCATCG
>JAKQSH010000065.1 GCA_029570245.1 Deltaproteobacteria bacterium
GAATAGTCAGGCGGCCATCAAGAAAAGAACCGCGCTCGTGAGCCATTTCGTCTTCAACCATCGTTCCGTTGCGACCGGCGGTTGAGGTAATAAGGCCATCACGCAGAAACTCGTCGGAGAGTTTTACGGCCTGTTCCAGTAATCCGCCCGGATTGTCGCGCAGATCAAGCACCATGGAAGTAAGAGGTCTTCCGGCGCTGACCTGAAGTTTCTGAAGTTCATGCACAAACTGATCGGTGGTGTTTTCCTGAAACGACTTCACACGGATGTATGCAGTTTCGTCGTCAAGAAGCCTGCCGTCAACCGATACGACTTTTATGCGGTCACGGATCAGCGAAAATTCGAGCGGCCCGCTGACGCCTTCACGAACTACGGTCAGTTTCACCGTGGTGCCGATCGGACCGCGCATGATCTCAACGGCTTCGTCTATGTCCATACCTTTGATATCTTCATTGTCGATCTTTACAATAACGTCTCCTTCTTCAACTCCGGCTTCAAAAGCAGGCGATCCTTCTATAGGGTTCAGAACACGGATTTCGCCGTTGCGGGCTTCGATAATAATTCCGACACCTTCAAATTCACCCGATGTATCGGCTTTCATCTCCTTGAAAACGTCCGGCGGCATGAAAATCGAGTGTTGGTCGAGCGTATCCAGCATGCCTTTTATGGCGCCGTAAACAAGGTCGTCCTGATTTACTTCTTCGACATAGCTGGTTTCTACGTAGTGCAACACTTTTGCAAAGATGTCCAGTTTTGCATAAACATCGGGGCTTTTTTCGGCCAGAGCGATCGAAAATCCGCCACTGATGCGACCCAGGACAAACGCGCCGACGACAGCGGCGACAAAAAACAAACGGACTCCTGATTTCATTGCATTTTCCTCTGCAAAACCGATTTCATTTTCTTTATATAAATTAGCACAGCGTGTTCCCTTAGTAAAGAAGCAGGAAAAAAGGCAGACGACGCAGAATGCACAAAAAAAGGCCGGGATTGCTCCCGGCCTTTTCATTCGACTCAGATATGTTGAGGATCAGACCCAGCCGCGAGCCTTGCAGGCTTCGACGACTCTGTTTACGGCGATGACGTAAGCGGCATCGCGCATATACAGATTGCGCTTCTTGGCCAGATCGGCGACCGCATGGAAAGCCTGCGTCATCTGCTTGTCGAGCTTGGTCAGAACTTCGTCCTTGCTCCAGAAATAGTTCATGTTGCACTGAACCTGCTCAAAATAGCTGCAGGTCACGCCACCGGCGTTTGCCAGGAAATCGGGAACGACGAAAATTCCGCGTTCATGCAGTTTGGCATCGGCTTCCGGGGTGGTGGGGCCGTTGGCGCCTTCGGCAATGATCTTCACACGCGGCTTGATCTTATCGACGTTGTCGATTCTGATCTGGTTTTCGATGGCGGCGGGAATAAGAATATCGACATCCTGCTCAATCCAGGCATCGCCAGGCAGAATTTCATAGCCAAATTCCTTGGCTTTGCTCTTGTCGATGCCGCCGAAACGGTCGGTGATACCCATAAGCTCGTCGGCATTGATTCCGGCAGCTTTTTTGTATGTGTAGGATACATTGTCCTTGTGATCCCAGCAGGATACACAGATAACTTTGCCGCCGAGTTCACAGAACAGCTTGATGGCATACTGGGCGACATTGCCGAAGCCCTGAACTGCAGCCACGGTGTTTTCGGGCTTAAGGCCGTGCAGCTTGAGAGCCTCGCGGACGGTGTAGATTACGCCGTAGCCGGTGGCTTCGGTTCTGCCCAGCGAGCCGCCCATGCCGAGCGGTTTGCCGGTGATGAGGCCGGGGAAATGCGCGCCGTTGATTGCTTCGTATTCATCCAGCATCCACAGCATGTGCTGACCGTTGGTCATTACGTCCGGGGCGGGAACATCGCGCAGAGGGCCGACATCTTTGTGAACCTGGCGTATCCAGCCACGGCATATCTGCTCCTGCTCTTTGGCAGAAAGATTGTGCGGATCGCAAATGACGCCGCCCTTGCCGCCGCCGAGAGGAATGTCCACCACGGAGCACTTCCAGGTCATCCACATGGAGAGAGCGCGGACCGTGTCTGCAGTCTCATGCGGATGGAAGCGGATGCCGCCCTTATTGGGGCCACGTGCGTCGTTGTGCTGGCAACGGAACCCTTTGAAAACCTTAACGGTGCCGTCGTCCATGCGGACTGGAATGCTGAAATGATACTCTCTCATCGGAGTGCGCAGCAGTTCTCTGGTTCCATTGTCGAGTTCCAGGATGTCGGCGACTTTGTCGAACTGAGCCTGTGCCATTTCAAACGGGTTGTAGCTCTTACCACTCACGGGTCACTTCCTTTCTAAGATATTTTTGATTGTTGACTGAAATAGAATACTTGGAGACAGGTCGATCGAACGGTAAAAGTTCCCTTTATTGCTACGATGCGAAGCGGAAGGGAACTTCTGTGCGAAATGTGGGAAAAAGGCCTTCACAATATACCCACCACCAATGGGGTTGACTCAAGTGAAAGAACCGCTTCAGCCCATGCTGAACACCACGTAATGTACGATTTTAAAAATTTAAGTCAAGAAATAAATGAGGAATTATTTCGCTTTTCTATCCATTGATCGCGCTTTTGATCGTCTCAATTATTTCCTGTCCGTACTTTTGCACCAGAGAAGGCCCAACACCGTATATTTGCAGAAGATTTTCTTCATCCTGCGGCAACAGCGAAGCCAGCTGAACCAGAGTCTGATCCTTAAAAATTCTCCAGGCCGGAATGCCGCGTTTGCGGGCTTCCGATAAACGATACTCCTTCAGGGCTTCAAAAACGCGTCTGTCCGGCGCAGCGAAGTCGGGCACAAGAGAAATCGGTTTACGCCCGGCAGCCTTTCGCAATTGAGCCTGCTTTGTAATTGGAACGCCGCGCCCTCCGCCAGAAGAGGAGTTGCAGGCGAAAGCGTTTATTTTAAGGGCCTTCAGTTCATCCTGTGAAACTCCCGATCCTGCAGAAGTCAGCTCGGCGCGTCGGTAATTTATGGTTTCGTCGTCCTTCTCAAAGCTGTGCTCGGTCAATTCAAGCATTCCGGCGCGCAGCATGGCGTCAAGCAGACGGTCGAATTCCGCACGTGAAATTCCAAGACCGGAACAGGCTTCCTGATAAAGACCATGCAGACCTCGATGCCCGTCAGCATCAAGAATACGTACAATGTTCGACAGCGCCGCCAGTTCCAGCCGCGCAGGTTCTCGGTATTGTACGCCGACAGCTTTTTGCGGGCGGCAGAAATCACAGATTCCGCAATTCTGACCCGAATCCGAGTTGTCGCCGAAGTGCGCCACAAGATTTTTCATGCGGCACGAAAAATCCCCGGCGAAACGGGCAATTTCATCAAGCTGCTGCAAACGGTGCTCGCTCTGTTCTTTGTATGGCTTTGCCCAATCCGGCCTGCCGAGAGAAACTTTTTCGTCCGGCGTCACAAGCGCCCCGCCATGCACCCAGAGCTTGTCCAACGCTGTCTCAAAAAGCTCAGGGGCCATGCCGATTTTTTCCATAAGTGTCTGACGCTGGACGGCTTCACTTTTAAGGCTGCGATGAATTTTCTGAAGCACAGATGCGTCGGGATAATTCTTTTCGTGCAGAAACAGATGCAGACGCCGATCTGAATAGGAATGCATCAGCACCGCCCGCGAAGGTTTGCCGTCGCGTCCGGCCCGACCTATTTCCTGGTAGTAGTTTTCAACGCTGGACGGCAGCGCGGTATGAATTACAGAACGCACATCGGCCTTGTCTATTCCCATGCCGAAGGCGATGGTGGCGACAATTACGTCAACCCGCCCTTCCAGAAACGCCGACTGCGCCTCTTCGCGCTTTTCCGAAGTCAGTCCGGCATGATAAGCAACGGTTCTGTAACACTCAGAGAGTTCTGCGGCCAGTTCGTCGGTTTTCTTACGCGTTGGCGCATAAACGATTGCCGGACGCATTTCTGCGTCGCTCAAAAGCTTCGCCAGAGTCGCCCCACGTTCTGCGCTTCTTACTTCCATGATTTCGATGGCTATGTTGGTGCGCCTGAAACCGCGAATGAAGCGCCGGGCCGATTTAATTCCGAGTTGCGCCACAATATCGTCCTGAACCAACGGCGTCGCCGTGGCCGTAAGCGCTATGACCGGGCATGGTCGCAGAAGCGGCAACCGCTCTCCCAAAAGCCGGTAATCGGGGCGAAAATCGTGGCCCCAATGCGAAATGCAGTGAGCTTCGTCGATGGCGATGAGAGACGGCTTGCGCTTCGCCAGCATTTCCGGGAATCCCGGAACAGAAAGCCGTTCCGGCGCAATAAACATGAAGTCAAGATGGCCGTCAAGATACATGCGGCAGGAGGCGCGCAACTGCTCACGCGAGCGTCCAGAATGAATGCGTTCGGCGCTGAACCCAAGAGCTTCAAGCTTTCCGGCCTGATCGTCCATCAGGGCAATCAGCGGACTTATAACCAGCGTGCAGCCGCCGCGAGCAATACCCGGCAGCTGATAACACAGGGATTTCCCCGCGCCTGTAGGCATGACCAGCAGCGCATCTTCACCGGCAGCAACAGCCTGACACACCTCTTCCTGAAAAGGGCGGAAAGAGGCAAAGCCGAAGCGTTCCAGTAGAATTCGCTTCAGTTCATCGCCATCATGTTTCCGTTCGCACGCAACCTGCGCCGCACAATCTGCCGACATCGTTTCGACCTTCCGCAGTTTTCCGGAATGAAGCAACCGATTCTGCCACTCCGGCGCGCTGATATTAGCATACAGCCAGTGTTTTACACTAAATTTCATTTGCAAAGGCCGGGATCGTTTTTACTTTACTTGTAATAGAAGCTTTGTTCTTATAGTTGAGAATTTTAATAAACCTTCATATACGGGAGGAAAGATGCCCTTCGACATGGACAGCGACAAGTGGAAGCGTAAGCCGCAGCAACCCGATCTTGATGAAATATTCAAGAAATTCGAAAAGCTGCTGAGCTACAAATCGTTCACCTTTTTCGCCATCGCCGGAATAATCCTGGCGCTGTGGCTGGTAAGCTGCTTCTACACTGTAGGGGTAAACGAAGTCGGCGTGGTGCAGCGCTTCGGAAAATATGTGCGCACAACCACATCCGGCTTGAACGTCAAATTGCCGGCCGGCATCGAAAAAGTCACCAAGGTAAAAACGAAATACGTATACAAGGAGGAATTCGGGCTGCGCACCATCGAAGCCGGCAAACGCACAAAATATGCCCCGGCCAATGCATATCTGGCCGAATCTCTGATGCTCACCGGCGATTTGAACGTTGCCGTAGTACCATGGATTGTGCAGTTCCGCATAAAAGACCCGCTGAAATTTCTGTTCAAAGTACGCGACGTGCGCAACACGTTGCGCGACCTGAGTGAAGCCACAATGACGCTTGTTGCCGGAGACAGATCAATAAACGAGGTTATTTCCAAACGAGAGGAAATGGCCGATCTTGCGAAAACTATCCTGCAGGAAGAGCTTGACAAAGCCGAAACCGGCATACAGATAGTCACCATAGAAATGAAGAAAACCAACGTCCCCGATC